>UQTD01000123.1 GCA_900543845.1 uncultured Collinsella sp. | reverse complement strand
CATCTCGCGCGGGCGCGTGACCTTTGTGGACGCTGCCCTGCCGCAGGGCGTGGTGGTGCCCGATGCCAACCTGGCCGTGTTCTCGATCGCCGACCTCAACGCCCGCATGGATGCCAACCGCGCGCGCAGCCGCCGCAAGGTTGACATTACGCAGATCACCTTCCCGTTTAAGCCGGGCGACTACGTGGTGCACGCTACCCACGGCATCGCGCTCTTTAGCGAGATTGCGCGCCAGGAAGTGGGCGGCAAGGAACGCGACTACTTTTTGCTGGAATACGCCGATGGCGACAAGCTCTACGTGCCGTTGGAGCAGGTCGACCGCATCACGCGCTACGTTGGCCCCGACGGTGACAAGCCGCGCCTGACCAGGCTCAACACCGCCGACTGGACGCGGGCTACCAACAAGGCGCGCAAGAATGCCAAAAAGCTGGCGTTTGACCTGGTCGACCTGTATACGCGCCGCTCGTCGATTACCGGTATCGCCTGTCCGCCCGATACGCCCGAGCAGATCGAGATGGAGGAGAGCTTCCCCTACGACGAGACGCGTGACCAGCTGGAGGCTATCGCCGACATCAAGGCCGACATGGAGGCGCCCAAGCCCATGGACCGCCTACTGTGCGGCGACGTGGGCTTTGGCAAGACCGAGGTCGCCCTGCGCGCGGCCTTTAAGTGCGTGGACTCCGGCCGCCAGGTCATGGTGCTCTGCCCCACGACCATTCTGGCCCAACAGCACTACGAGACATTCTTTGAGCGCTTTGCCCCGTTTGGCCTGGAGGTCGAGGTGCTCAGCCGCTTCCGCACGCCGGCGCAGCAAAAGCGCGCGCTCAAGGCGTTTGCCGAGGGCACGATTGATGTGCTCATCGGCACGCACCGTCTGCTTTCGGCCGATGTGAACCCCAAGAACCTGGGCCTGGTGATCATCGACGAGGAGCAGCGCTTTGGCGTGCAGCACAAGGAGCAGCTCAAGAATCTGCGCGAGCAAATCGACGTGCTCACGCTCTCGGCAACGCCGATTCCGCGAACCATGCAGATGGCCACGAGCGGCGTGCGCGACATGAGCCTGATTACCACGCCGCCGACCGGGCGTCGTCCCGTGATCGTGCACGTGGGGGAGTACGACCCCGACGTGGTGAGTGCGGCGATTCGCCTGGAGGTGGGCCGCGGCGGTCAGGTGTATTACGTGTCCAACCGCGTCAAGACCATCGATGACGCTGTGGCGCGCGTGCACGAGGCCGCGCCCGAGGCGCGCGTGGGTGTGGCACACGGCAAGATGAGCCCGCGCGAGGTCGAGGACGTGATGATTGAGTTCGCGACCAAGAAGATTGACGTGCTTATCGCCACGACCATCGTGGAGAGCGGCATCGACAACGCAACGGCCAACACGCTCATCATCGAGGACTCGCAGCGTTTGGGCCTGGCGCAGCTCTACCAGCTCAAGGGCCGCGTGGGCCGCTCGGCCACGCAGGCATACGCGTACTTTATGTTCCCGGGTGAGCTGCCGCTCACCGAGGAGGCCACGGCGCGCCTGACCGCGCTTTCCGAGTTCCAAGACCTGGGCAGCGGCATGCGCATCGCCATGCGCGACCTGGAGATCCGCGGTGCCGGTTCGCTCATGGGTGCCGAGCAGCACGGCAACCTGTCGAGCGTGGGCTTTGACCTGTTTACGCAGATGCTGGGACAGGCCGTGGCCGAGGCGCGCGGCGACGACGATGCCGGCGTGGAGGCGGCGAGCGTGGGCATCAACCTGCCGGCCGACTACTTCTTGTCCGAGGAGTACATGCCGGCGGTGGACCAGCGCGTGCTCGTGTACCGCAAGCTCGCGGCGGCTGAGGACCTGGAGAGTATCGACGAGGTGCAGGAGGAGACCGAGGCTGCGCACGGTGAGCTTCCGTTGGCGGGGCTCAACTTGTTCAACCGCGCTCGCATTCGTATTCGCGGCGAGCGCCTGGGGCTCGAGAGCGTCACGCTCAGCGGTGGTCGCATCACGTTTTTGGGTGTCGACGTGCCCAAGAAGGTGGCCTTTGAGCTTAAGACCCGCTATGGCGCGGTGAACTTTCCCAAGAGCCGCAAGCTGTCGGTGCCCTACAAGGCGGGCGCCGGCGCGGGCAGCGGCCTGGGCCGCGGCCTCGACGCC
>UQTD01000122.1 GCA_900543845.1 uncultured Collinsella sp. | reverse complement strand
AGGGCCTGCCGGCGGACGTGCGCGCCGCCATCGCGGCGTGCCTGGCCAGCGACCCCGATGCTCGTCCAAAGGCGGCCCAGATGGCCCGCGTGTTTGACGACCTAGCTCGCCGCCACGTGCAGCTTAAGGGCGACTTTATTGGCGATCGGCACGTGATGGATGTGGTGACGCCCGTCACGTTGCTGTAATGCCGCCCGCACCGGCGGCGATGTTGAGTTACTGGACTGTTCCCGAGGTGTTGCGCAACAGCGCGGGAATGCGGTGACCCCTAAAGTTTGGGGTGCCGGGGAGTTAGGAAAGGGGGCCTTATGGCGAGCTCCTCTCAGGTTTGCGATTGCGTTCACGAGCATGGCTGGGACAGTGCGTTCTACCGTTTTGCCGAGACCATCAGAAACCTGACGTGCGGCGGCTGCAACCACAAGCACATCTACGCGCTCGTGGGCACCCGTGGCAGGTATATCAACCACAGCAACCCGGTCGTTCGTAAGCGTACGGCCGCGGCGCTGTCCCGCCTGATGCATTCGAGCCGCTATGCAGCCGATATGCAGCAGGGCTATGCCGACGACAGCTCGGTGTTCTCCAAGGCCGCGACTTCGTTGATCGAGATGCTGCACGAGACGACCAAACTGGACGATGCGGAGCTGTTTGACTACGCGCTCCACACCTCGTGGCCCGAGCTGCTGCGCGGACTGGAAAGCGAGCGTCGCGCCGGTCGCGAGGTCGATCCGCTGCGCATGGCCTGCGAGTCGCGCGAGGTGGTGCGCTGGGGCGAGCAACAGGCCGCTTGCGGTTGTGCCCCGCTTGCCGAGCTCTTTGCTGCCTGCTTTCGCACCATGGCCTTTGGCTGCCTGGACGATCGCTTCGCCCGCACGCTTTGTTCTCGTACGCCTGCGGAGTCCGATGACTCGCCGGCGGCGTGCGGCGAGCGCGCGTCCAAAGGCGCTTGCCTGGTGCGTACCACGGCCGGAGACGGACCGTGTATCTCGGGCGTGTGGTGCGTGGATGCCGACCGGCCCTTTTCGATCGGGCGCTTTAGCAGCTGCGACGCGATCGAGGCCGATCCGGTGGTCTCGCGTCTGCACTGTCGCGTGTTCATGCTCGACGGCACCTGGTTTTTGGAGGATGGCGGAAGCACTCACGGCACGCGCGTCCTGCGCGGTGAGGACGATGCCCTTTCCTGCGTTTTCGACAGCGGGGGAGAGAAGGGCCCCCGGGCCTTTCCGCTCGAGTTCGGCGACCGCATTGTGCTCGCCGGCCGAATTACCTATTGGTTTTGCGCGCGCGACGCGCATGTTCTGACGATTGGTTAGCCAAATGGAAAAACGAGTTATTCAGCAGCGTGACGGTTCTATGGCACTCGGCTACGTGGTCGCCGACCAGCGTCAGCTCGACAAGCGTCTCTATGAAGCTGTAACCGGCGGCGCCGTGCCCTGCCTGCTGCCCGGCGCGCTTATGCGCTACCCCGATGGCGTGCTCGAGATGCGCTATCGCATTGCCGGCGAGACCTTGGAGCAGCGTCTGGCGCGCCCCTTTGACGGTGCCGAGACCTGTGAGCTGCTCGAGAGCATCTCCAGCGCGCTTGATGCCCTGGTTGCAGGCCAGATGCCACTTATGAACCTGCGCTTTGCCGCCGACGAGGTGGTTATGGACGCCGCCGGCACCGGATGCCGCTTTGTGTTTTTGCCCATGACCGGCATCAAGCCCAACCTGGATGGTGTCCGCGTCTTCTTTGAGTCGGTCGCCGCCGCGGTCAAGCCCGCCGATGATATTGCCCAGAACGCGCTGACGTCGCTGAGCTCTTTCTTTAAGAAGTCCGGCCCCTTCGACATCTTGGGTTTCTCGCGCCATCTAAAGCAGGTGAGCGTGAGCGCGATGCTCATGGATGCCGGCACCACCGTGCTCGACGACGGCGATGGCGATGACCACGGCACCACGGTGCTCGATAGCGGCGACGACCACGGCACGACGGTGCTCGATGATGGCGAGGACCTGGACGTGTCCGCCCCCGGCCCCGTGCTGGGTACGGTCGTTCTTTCCGATTTGGAAGGGGAGCCGATCGCCGCTACCGAACCTGCACCTGCGTCCGCGCCTGAGACGCAGCCTGCCCCGGAGCCCGAGCCTGAGCCGGAGCCCGAGCCCGAGCCGGAGTCGGAGCCTGAGCCCGAATCCGAGCCGGCGCCTGAGGACGAGGAC
>UQTD01000121.1 GCA_900543845.1 uncultured Collinsella sp. | reverse complement strand
CGGCGGGCATGGACGCGGCGGCCGACACGGCGGTATCGGCGCCATAGGCAGCCCGGGGCGCCTCGAGCACAACCGGTACGGGCAGGTAGGACGCGTGGTCCCGATGTCCGTGGTCCAACGGGGCATCTTCGGCAGCGGCATCAGGCGCTGCCGCAAACGGGTCAACCGGAGCGGCGGCGTCGTTGTCGTCCAGCGGGAACATGACCGGCTGTGCGGTATCGAACGTGGCCGGCACGGGCTCGTCGATACTTGCTCCCGGCCCAATGTAGGTCGTCTGGGCGTCCATGACCCTGCTGCCCCAGACCGGCTCGGGTGTGGGCCAATCGCCCAGCTCGCTCGATTGCCAGCGGCGCAGCAGGTCGAGCATCTGCTCGACGGAGGGACGCCGCTCCTGGTCGACGGCGAGTCCCGCCACGATAATGCTGACGAGCGCCTCGTCGGCGGCCGTACGGGCCTGCGGTATCTCAAAGGCCGTTTCGGTTTTGACGCGGTAGGGAGATGCGGTGCCCAGCGCCTGCAGGTTAAACGGAGTGTGTCCGCAATACAGCTCGTAGAGCACGCTCGAGAGCGCGTAGATGTCGACCGTGGGACTCAAGCGCCTGGTCTCGATGCCCGCGATGTCGTGGGTGAGCATCTCGGGCGGCGCGTACTCGGGCGTGCCGCCGCGCCAGACGTCGGCGCGCACGGTAAAGGTAGGGTCGATGGGATTGAGCGCCGTGGAGCTGCCAAAGTCGATGAGGCGGATATCAAAGTCGAGTGTGGCAAGCTGGTCTTGGAGCGAACGCTCGCTCGTGGCGATCATGATGTTGCGCGGCGAGATATCGCGGTGCGCAACGCCCGTGTCCAGGTGCCGTACGTTATTGAGAATGGAGAGCACGGCAACACCGATGGCCGCTACCGCGTCGCCGCGTACGCCGCCGTCCTCGTGGGGGAGCTGCGGGGTGATGTGCTTGAGTGTGGAGCCCTCGACCCATTCCATAACGATAAGCGGCTCGCCGTTGCTGGTGCCATAGCCGTATACGCGTGGAAAGCCCTTAAGGTGCGAGACGGTGAGCTGGTTGCGATATTCCTCGAACAGTACGGCGCGCATGCCGGCGGCGATGCGCTCGTCCGTGGTGTCGCTCACGTGCAGGCGCTTGATGGCAAAGATCTCGCCGGCGGTGTTGGTGGCACGCTGGACTACGCCCGTGCCGCCCTGGCCGGCCTCGCTTTGGACGAGGAACATCGAGAAGCGGCGGCGCGATTCGTCGCGCTTGGCGGGATCAAAGGCAACCGCGGGCTCAAACGTGTCGAGCACGATGAGCTCCTGCTGTCCTTGATTGTCCATCTTCGCCCCCTGAGTGTCGGTCGTGATAAGGCGCGGACGGCGACGGCGCAATTGCCGTCCGCTTTCGCGCGCAATGTCCAATAATATGGCTAGTTTCTCTCATTCGTGGTTGCGGCGCTGTTGAAAAACACCGTTTTGCGTGCAGATGTGCTGCCGCTGTGCGATGATGGGCGCATTTGAGAGGGGCCCACCGCGCCCTTATACCTAGACGAGAAAGGACCCACCATGGGTTTTCTTGATGAGATGCAGGCATCGCTCGATCGTACGGCTGCGGATGCCAATCGTGCCCTGCAGGTTAACAGAATCAAGAGCCAGATGAATGACGCCCTTAAGCGCCGCCAGCAGCTTGCCGGCCAGCTGGGTGCCAGCCTGTACGAGGCGACCAAGGACAACACCGAGCTGCGTCAGGGCCGCGAGGAGCTTTTTGACGGCATCGCCGCAATCGACAACGAGCGTGCTCAGCTTCAGGCCCAGATCGACGAGCTCGAGCGCCAAGCGCAGGCGGCGGCCTATGCTTCTGCATTCATCGATTGTCCGTTTTGCCACAACCGCCTGCAGCAGTCCTCTATGTTCTGCTCGGGCTGCGGCAAGTCCATGGCCGAGATCCAGGCCGAGTTGGCTCGCCAGGCCCAGGCGGTCCCCACGCCGGTCGAGGCCCAGGTTGCTCCTGCCGATGGTGCGGCCGTATGCCCCGCGTGCGGCGCGCCCATCCAGGCGGGTCACGCCTTCTGCATGAATTGTGGCCACAAGTTGGCGTAATCGACAGCGTCTGACCTCGGCTTAGACAGTCGGGGACGATACCTCAAAAACTTTTTCATGTTGCGCAACAACTTTGCGGCAGCAGCGGTGAATATGGTCGTGCGGACCTCAAAG
>UQTD01000120.1 GCA_900543845.1 uncultured Collinsella sp. | reverse complement strand
TGCGTGATGGCGGTTCCCACGACGACTGCCCAGGCGCCGGCGTCCATGGCGGCCTGGTCGCAGACGAACCAGCTGATTTCGGGCATGGGCAAAAGGTGCCAGTTGCCGCCGAACTGCATGTGGCCGTGGCGCGAACCCACCGCGGCGTTCATGGGCACGCCCGCGTAGAACTGGTCCCAATCGAAGGTGCAGCAGGCGTCCCAATCCATGTAGAAGCGCCGTCCGTTGTCGCCTACGGTAATGCCGAGGTTCTTGAGCGGGCTGCCCGAGCCGTTGTACTTGCCCCATCCCGAATCGTCGAGCTTGCGGATGGTGTTCCAGAAGCCGGCGCCGGAATTCATGTGCCACTCGGCGACGTTCAGCAGGGCGCAGATGCGGTGGCCGTCGCCGGTGTTCTCTTGGGCGGCGATGGGGGTCACCGTGGGCTGGGAGAAATAGTTGGCCATCATATCGGGGTTGCTCTCGAAGCCGCCGCAGGTCATGATGACGCCCTTGTTCGCCTTTACGCGCACGTCGTTCTTGCCGTCGTTGTAGATGCCGCCGAGCACCGCTTTGGTGGTCGGATCTTGCACCAGGGCCACGAGCGGGCACTCGGTCTTCAGCGTGACGGAAGGCAGGCCGCCCACCACCTCGTTCATGAACTTGGTGACGTGGTCCCACTTGCTGTCCTCGGCGGTGAATGCGGCGTAGTCGATGGCCGCGGAATGCTCCAGCTCGGGGTATTCGGGGAAGCAGGCGTAGTCGGTGGTGCCGGGGACGATGGTCAGATCGGTGTCGGCGGCGCCGAGCTCCTTGATCCAATCGAGATTGCGGGTCAGTTCGGTCGCGAAGGCGGCGAGCACGTCGTCGGGCGTGCCCGTGTCGCTGTGGCGCAGCTCCTTCAGATAGTCGAGGGCCGCTTGCTCGCGCGGCGCTGGCGCAGCGAAAGCAACAGGTGAACGTCGGGATCGGCAGCGTCGACATCGGCGCGACGGCCCGTGGTCTCGGCCAGACGGTCGCACAGCGCGTCCTTGGCGCGCAGAGCCGAGAAGCGCGTGTTGCGCAGCTGCTCGGTCACGCCGCGGGCGGTGATGGCAATGGTGGCGCCGGGGCGGACGATGTTCTCCCAGGCGATGTCGTAAACGCTATCGTACAGCTCATCGGCATCCTGCGCCTCAAAGCGCCCGAGCACCGCAAACACGCGGCTCGCTAGGCGCGACCACAGACAGGCGCGGTAGCCTTCTTCGAGCTCGCCCTCAAACGTGGCGCGGCCCTTCAGCCGGCGAACATGCGAAAGCCCGAGGCGTTTAAGCTCATCGGCGAGTGCGGACTCAAAGCCTTCGGGGCAGCTTGCGTAAAATTCCATGGGTGACCTCTCTGGTTGCGTCGCTCCATTATATGATGGATGCTTCGTTTGCCCTTATCCTCGAAAGGAACCCATATGATTGATGCGTGTCCCGAACCCGCTGTGCTCTTTTTTGACGTGGACGGCACGCTGACGTCGTTCGATCCCGACAACATGACCGACAAGGACTTTTCGGCGGTTCGCCCCTCGCAGGCGGTCGTCGAGGCGTTTCATCGTCTGCGCGACGCGGGACACAAGGCGTTTATCTGCACGGGTCGCCCCCTGTGGCTCATCGCCGATAGCTTGCGTGCGCTCGACCCGGCGGGTGTCGTTGCCATGGCGGGAGCGACGCTCGAGGTCGAGGGCCGCGTGGTACACGAGGACTGCTTTGATGAGGACGTTATCGAGGAGCTGGCACGCCGTATGGCCGCGGCAGGGATTGAGGCCTTTTTCGAGACCAACGTGGCTACTTTTGCCCTGGAACCCGCGGGTGTTGAGCAGTCGTCTCTGATCGGCACTTCTGTGGTGCACAGCACCGAGGAAATGCGCGTCGACGGCCGTCTGCGCGTGGGCAAGGTGGGCATCGTCGCGAGCGACCTGGCTCGCGTAGCCAACGATGACGGCTTTATCGAGCGCTATTTTGAGGCCTGCAACACCGGTGGCCAGAATCGCGAGCTGAGCCCCAAGGGCATCAACAAGGGCGTGGGCGTGGCGCGAGCGCTGACGTATCTGGGCCGCGAGGGAAATGCGCGCACCTTTGGCTTTGGCGATTCGGGCAACGACCTGGGCATGCTCGCTGCCGTCGAGACGGCAGTCGCCATGGGCAACGCCATGTCCGAGGTCAAAGCGGTCGCCGACTACGTGACTGACGATGTCGCACACGACGGCACCGTCACCGCTATGCGTCACTTTGGGTTGATTTAATAAATGGCCGGGTCGCCCGCAGCGGGGG
>UQTD01000119.1 GCA_900543845.1 uncultured Collinsella sp. | reverse complement strand
CGCCGAGCGCCTGCACGATCAGCACACTGTCAACGTTAGAGCAGAGCACCTGGCGCTCCCCGCGGGCACGGCCGCGCCAGCGCTCAAAGCTCGTACGGCGCGGTAGTACGCACTCGATGACGCCCATGTCGTGCCCGGGAGCACGGCGAACCGCCACGCGGTCGCCCACGGCGGGCAGCAAGACCTCGTCCTCGCCACGCGACTTGGCAAACCCTACGGCATGCTCGGCACGAAACGTGTCATCGTCAGTTGCCACCAGCGGAAACCCGCGGTCCAGGCGCACCACGGCACCGAGCTGCATCTGCTCGGGCTCCTCGGCCTGAGCGCAAAAGTCGTCAAATGCAGCCTGCTGAGCCGCATCGACCGGCAGGTCATCGAACGCCGGAACATCCTGCAGCGCGTCAAGCCCCGGTACACTCGCCAGCAACTCCTCAGCAGATGCAGGGGCTTCGGTCGCGAGCTTCCGACGACGATCGCGCTTAGCCCGCGCCCCCGTCGTCTTTTTCTTCGCCTTAGCCTTAGCCTTAGCCACAAACGCCTCCCAGCACCAAAAATCACAACTGAGCAGGTATTTTAAATCAAAAAGAGCTGGCCGGGCAAAGCCCGACCAGCTCACACACTTTCCCTCAGCCCTTTATCATCCGCACGGGAGAAAAGTCAGCAAGGATACCGCAGGGCCCGCCCGCCGGGAGGGGTTTCCTAAGGGCACATCCTTTATTCAAAACGAGCGGCCGAGCAATTGCTCGGCCGCTCACCTTCTTTCCCTCAGCCCTTTTTCATCCGCGCGGGAGAAAAGCCAGCAAGGATACCGTAGGGCCCACCCCGGGAGTGTTTTCTTCTGAGCGATCCCGCAGCGCGAAGCGCGAGGACCAGCGAAGAAGAAAACACGCAGGGGCGGGCCCGGACAGGTTAACTTACTCCTTCTCGACCGCGCGCATGATCGCCTTGTAGATCTCCATCAGCGGGATGATCAGGAAGGCCAGGCCCAGGGCGGCGATAACGCCCTTGAGTTCAAGCGTCACAGGGCCAAAGAACATCTCGGCAAGCGTCGGCTGCACGGTCACGATAACCGTCAGCACCAGCGCCAGCGCAGCCGAAGCCCAAAGCCACTTGTTCTGCTTCTTCATGCTAAACAGCGACGCACGACGGCTGCGCATATTGAAGCAGTGGAAAATCTCGACCATGTTGAGCGTTATGAACGCCATCATCACGCCTTCCTCGTCGGCATTGCCGGCGATCATATCGGCGATGTGGATGTAGCCCATGTCAAAGTACACGCCCACAAAGAAGCTCGCCAGCACCAGCACGGTGATGATCAGGCCCTGGACCACGCAGTCCAGGCCCATGTGACCGGCAAAGACGCCGTCCTTGGCGTTGCGCGGCTTGCGCTTCATGATGTCGCCCTCGGCATCCTCCATGCCCAGCGCGAGCGCGGGGAAGCAGTCGGTGACCAGGTTCACCCACAGCAGCTGCACCGGCTGGAAGATGGTAAAGCCGATGAGCGTGGCGATGAACACCGAGAAGACCTCGGCAAGGTTGGCCGAAAGCAGGAACTGGATGACCTTGCGGATGTTGTCGTAGATGCGACGGCCCTCTTCGCAGGCACCGATGATGGTAGCGAAGTTGTCGTCGGCAAGCACCATGTCGGCAACGTTCTTGGTGACGTCGGTGCCGGTGATGCCCATACCCACGCCGATGTCGGCGCGCTTGATGGACGGGGCGTCGTTGACGCCGTCGCCGGTCATGGCGACGATCTGGTCACGTGACTTCCAGGCCTCGACGATGCGTGTCTTGTGCTCGGGCTGGACGCGGGCGTACACGCCGTAGTCCTCGATGTGCGCGTCGAGCTCCTCGTCGCTCATGCGGTCGAGGTCGGCGCCGGTGATGGCCTGGCTGCGATCGGCGACGATGCCCAGCTGCTTGGCGATGGCCACGGCGGTGTCGATGTGGTCGCCCGTGATCATGACGGTGCGGATACCGGCATCGTGCGCCTCGCGGATAGCATCGGCCACCTCGGGACGGACCGGGTCGATCATGCCGGACAGGCCGCAGAAGACCAGGTCATGCTCGAGCGCAGCGGGGCTGCAGTCGGCGGGAACCTCGGTGTAGGTGCGGCTCGCCAGCGCCAGCACGCGCAGGGCCTCGTCGGCCATGGCCTTGTTGGCTGCCACGAGCTCGGCGCGACGCTCCTCGGTCAGGGGGACGACCTTATCGCCCTCGTAGATATGGGTGCACAGGCCGATCACCACGTCGGGCGCGCCCTTGGTGTACTGCTCGTACTCGCCGTC
>UQTD01000118.1 GCA_900543845.1 uncultured Collinsella sp. | reverse complement strand
AGTGGGCTCCGCGAACTTCTCAAAACAAAGTATGCCTCCCCGGCCCCGCCGGCAAATAGCGGACACTCCGCATGCAATCTATGCAAACAAACAAGTGCGCTTAGCTATATTCGGTAAGATCAAGCACACTGCCCTTCACGATAAGCGCCGGTTCCAGAACGACCTCTTCGGCACGCTTACCGCCCCTACCGGCAAGACGCTTGGACATGCAGGCAAAAGCATGCTCCGCAAGGACACCGGGATCCTGCTCAATCGCAGTCAGCGCCGGCTCAAAGAGAACGTCGGCGGCCGAGTTGTCATAACTTACGACCGAGATATCGCCTGGGATGCTCTTCCCCATCTCGTGCAAGCGCTTGAGCAAACCGAGGGCAATGTTGTCCGAGCTTGCAAACACGGCGGTGGCATCGGTTGCGAGCACCGCCTCCGAGGCCTCATAGGCACTCGGAATGTAGTACTCGCTCTCAAACTCCAAACGTGCGTCGATAGGCAGGCCAACCTCGCGCAGCGCGCGCTCATAGCCGGCAAGTCGCTTACGCCCCGTATTGGAACGGCGCGCGTTAACCAAGCAGGCAATGCGACGGTGGCCCTGCTCGATCAGATAGCGAGTGGCCATGTAGCCACCCATCTCGTGGTCGAACATCACCTTGTCGCACTCGAGCCCCTCAATGGCACGGTCGACCATCACGGCAGGGATAGGCAGATGGCTGACTTCTTCGCGCAGGGCGCGGTCGTCGGAGAACTCGTCGCCCACGACCAGGAAGACGCCATCAACGCCGCGCGTCACCAGCTGGCGCAGCAGCTCCAGATCGTCATCGGCGCTTCCGCCCGAGCTGGTAATGAAGAGCGCATAGCCGTCCTCGCGGCAGCGCTTTTCCAGGCTACCGGCGAGCGAGGCAAAAAAGCGGCTCTCGATGTTAGGGACGATAAGGCCCAGGGTGCGCGACTCGCGCATGACCAGGCTGCGCGCGATCTGGTTGGGAACATAGTGGTTGCGCGCCGCGACCTCTTTGATGAGCTTGCGGTTTTCTTCCGAGATGCGACAGGGCCGATTATTGAGCACAAGCGAGACCGACGAGGGGGAAAGCCCCACCTCCTGGGCGATCTGCTTGAGGGTGACTTTGTTGGCCATCTCGCTCCTTCCGGGTTTACGCGCAATCTCTTGAAAGTATAGCGACTACCCCTCTACCTCGGTGATAAACACTTTACCAATCCGGTAGACGGCTGTTTTATCGCCGCCAGCGCACCAAATCCGTCCGGGTGGGGTATATTGCAATCGATTGATGACAACGACCACCAAAAGGCGGATATTCGTATGCACGAGAACGACTTTTTTAACGAGGACCTGCTGTGCGCGCTTGCTGGCGTTGCCGGCGAGGACAACGTACTGATGAGCGAGCCCATGCGCGAGCACACCACGTTTAAGATCGGCGGCCCGGCCGACGTCTTTGTCACGCCCGATACCGAGCAGGGCCTCGTCGCCACGCTCGATACCTGCTATCGCTGCGATCTGCCCCTCACCATTGTGGGCAACGGCTCCGACCTACTCGTCGGCGACAAGGGCATCCGCGGCGTCGTCGTGGCGCTGGGCGAAGGCCTCTCCGACATTACGATCGACGGCACGCACGTCACGGCGGCAGCCGGCGCGCTGCTTTCCGATGTCGCAGCCGCGGCAGCCGAGGCCTGTCTCACCGGCATGGAGCCCATCTCGGGCATCCCCGGATCGGTCGGCGGCGCCTGCTACATGAACGCCGGTGCCTACGGTGCCTGCATGGCCGATGTGCTGGAGTCCGTGCGCGTCTACAAACCCGCTCGCCAGCTCGACGACGGCACCCGCGGCAGCGGCAATATCATCGAGTTCGATGTCGACGAGCTCAACCTGGGTTATCGAAAGAGCCGCATCGCCGATGACGGCTTTATCGTGCTTTCGGCCACCTTCAATCTCGCTCCGGGCAACGCCGCGATGATCAAGGCCGACATGGACGACTACCGCCAGCGCCGCGAGGACAAGCAGCCGCTCGACATGCCGAGTGCCGGCTCCACTTTCAAGCGCCCCGAGGGCTACTTTGCCGGCAAGCTCATCATGGACGCCGGCCTGCGAGGACACGCCGTTGGCGGCGCGCAGGTGAGCGAGAAGCACTGCGGCTTCATCGTCAACGCCGACCACGCCACCGCCGCCGACGTCGACGAACTCATCCGCCACATCCAGACAACCGTCAAAGACCAATTCAACGTAGACCTAGAACCCGAAGTCCACCGAGTAGGCGAATTCCTCTAAAAGAGAAGGCCCCGAAAGGGGCCTTCACCATATTTATTCAGATAACCCAGTCCGGTGCGTCGCGCCCCGAACCCGAGAGGGCCGCGTGCCCGCCCGCAATATATTTGATTGATCGCGAGTTCCGCACGCAAAGAAGGCCACTTAATGTGGCCTTCGTCTTGCGCAG
>UQTD01000117.1 GCA_900543845.1 uncultured Collinsella sp. | reverse complement strand
CGCGGCACGCAGCACGGCCGTGCGCTCGACCACGTCCGCCAGCTCGACATCGGTCATGGCGTCGCGCTTGGCAGCCAGCTCGGCAGCTTCGGCGCCCTCCGCACCCTCGGCAGCGTCCACCGGCACCAGCTCAACCAGAGCCATGTGGTCGTTCTCCAGCACGAGCTCGCGCAGCAGGTCCTCAAAGTAGCTGCCGTCCAGCTCGCCGCGCAGCTCCTCGTACACCGGTCCGTACTTGAGCGCCAGCGTCGCAGCGTCGTCATCGTAGAGCCACGTGCTCAGCGCGTCGCACGCAATGGCCACGCCGTCGGCGATGCCATAGTCGCGCTGGCGCAGGTCGTACTCGTTGCTGCTGATGATGGCCTCCAGGCGCTCGCGCGGAACGCCATGCTCGCACAGGTCGCGGCAGGCGTCCTGGAACACGCGGCGCAGTTCGCGCGCCACGCCGGGCTGCGCGTTTTGCAGCATGATGAGCTCGTAGGGCTGCAGGCTTTCGGCCGCGGTGTAGCTCACCACGTTGCCGCCCAGGCCGGCGGCCAGAATGGCCTTCTTAACCGGTGCTTCGTTGGAGCCCAGCAGTGCCTCGAACAGGATATCCGCCGCGATCGTGCGCTTGCGGTCGAGCGCGCTGCCCAGCACCAGACCCAGGCCCACCAGGGCGTTCTCGGGCGTGGTGGCCATCTCGACGCGCTTATACTCGCAGGTCACAGGCGCCTGCACGCCCAGCGGATTGGGCGCCAGCGCGGACGGGTCCTCGCCGGCGGCAACGGCTGCGTCCATGCGGCGGCTCGCGGCACTCGGCTGCGACAGGTAGCGCTCGTCCAAAAAGGCCAGCGCGCGGTCCACGTCCAGGTCGCCGTAGAGCGTGATGTAGGAGTTGGAAGGATTGTAGTGGCGCGCGTGCGTGTCCAGGAACTGCTCGTAGGTGAGCGCGGGAATCGCGCGCGGGTCGCCACCGCTCTCGTGCGCATAGGCGGTGTCAGGATAGAGCGCGGCGTTGACGGCGTCGTCCAGCACGCTCATGGGGTCGGACAGCGCGCCCTTCATCTCGTTGAACACCACGCCGTTATAGCGCAGCGTGCCCTCGCGCAGGCTTGCGGCGCTGCCTTCGCCCTCGGCGCCCTCCGGCAGGTCCAGTTCGTAGTGCCAGCCCTCCTGCTCAAAAATGGTGGGCTTGGTATAGATGGCCGGGTTGAACACCGCGTCCAGGTACACGTCCATCAGGTTGTACAGATCCTGCTCGTTGGTGGTGGCAACGGGGTAGATGGTCTTGTCGGGGTAGGTCATGGCGTTGAGGAACGTCTGCATGGAGCTCTTAATCAGGTCCACGAACGGCTCCTTGACGGGAAACTTGGCCGACCCACACAGTACCGAGTGCTCAAGAATATGGAACACGCCGGTGGAATCGGCCGGCGGCGTCTTAAAGCCAATGGCAAAGGCCTTGTTTTCGTCGTCGCACGCCAGGTACAGCAGGCGAGCGCCCGAGGCAGTGTGACGCAGCACGTAGGCGTCCGAGTCGAGCTCGGGCACGGTCTCGCAGCGCTCGACGGCAAAACCGTGGCAGGTGGTGCCGGGTACCAGCAGCGCGGCAGCAGCGGCGCGCGGGTCGGTTGAGGTGGTGGGCATATGCAGTCTCCTTTGACGCCCCGGCGGGGGCGAATCGAGTCGAATCCTCGAGAGTATACCCATATGGGGCCGCGGCTCTGCGGCGAACTGAAGACGATGTGGGTGGATTGGCATGGGTCCCGCGTGTCCCGCCAAATGAGCGTGGATTTTCGGACGAAATAATCCGTCGCAGGCCCAAATGCCGTCCAATTATCCACTCCCGCACACCTTTCGTCTCCAACCGTGAGATGAGAGATAGACGAGAGACGTATACGAAAGATGGCTGTACAGCAAAGAGCCAAACAATTAATAGTGCTGTTTGGTTGGTGATTGTTTTTCAGTAAAAACACTTACGAATAAAGCAAGTTGCAAACAGCTGCCCCCTTATTTCGTGCTCATTTTTAAGGCGAGAAATTGCCGCCATATGATCGGACGAGTTTCAACGATTGCGATTTAGTATTTGGCGCGGATGCGGTCGATTCCGATGAAACGCTAGCTGACCACGCGGTAGATTGCGCTTTCTCCCAGATGCCCCGGCAATGCGCAATAAGCCAGATAACGAAGCGATTGCCAGTGCGTCTATCCATAGGGAATTCCGGGAAAGCTTCTGCGGACAGTCAAAAGATTCGTCGGCTCCAAGCGGATTAAAGGTATTTGCATAAGACGTCATTTAACTAGAGACGATGCATACTGAACCGTTCAATGAACTTGCACGCTGTGTCCAACAACGCCGATTGTTGTTTTAAAGGGGTTTGATGAAAGAACAGAACCAAAATAATACTTGCATAGTTAGTTATATAAAGTATTATAACGTTATGGGATGAATGAAGGGTTCATCTAAGTGAGTTAGGAGTAAGGGATGTTCAATTTCGATGAGCCTCGTTACGAAAAGGTTGTGAGCGATGCCCTCGCTCTCCGTCCTCAGATTGAGGCCGCCGTGGACA
>UQTD01000116.1 GCA_900543845.1 uncultured Collinsella sp. | reverse complement strand
CCGCCTCCGCCGCCAGAGAAGCCGCCGCCTCCGCCGCCGCCCGAGCTGTCGGAGCTCGACGCCAGCTCACGGATGCTCTCGTGATACACGTCATCGAACGAATCGAGCGGAGACTCGATACCGTAATGATGGTAGTACCACCAGTAGCAGGGATAATTGTCATAGAAGCCGTCGGCCTCGCGCACCTCGGGCGGCACGGCCTCGGCAAGCTGACGCAGCACTTCCTTGGAAACACCCAGCGCCACGCCCATCACCAGCAGCTTGTTCCACAGCACCAGATCGCCCGGGACGGCTTCCTTTAGACGAGTGAAGTCCTCGAGCCAATGCTTAAGTGCCTTGCAGCGAGCCGCCACCTCGGCGCCCTCCGGCGTAAAGCGGCGGAACGTAAGGCCCACGCCGATACCCACCAGCACAATCGGCACCGAGATAACCGCGGCGGTAATGTTCGCCTGTGCGCCATCGGTAAAGAAGATGGATCCCACGGGAACAAAGGCAATCAGGATACCAAGAACCAGGCAAAACACCATTGCAACAATGCCGTCCGAGGCAACGTACTCGCTATCGGCCAGCTTGCCCTTAACGGTGTTCTGATAGTCCTCGAGCTTATCACCCACGGGTGTAGCGTGCTGCTTGACGTAGTGCTGCAGCTCGTCGAACGTGCGCGAACGGTCACCGTTCTCGTCAGGCTTAGCACCGGCAAAGAAGACCTTGAGCACCATGTGGTCAATGCCCTTGGCCGACTTCCAGCCCGCATCACTCACCGTCACGCGATACGTCTGCTCTTCTTTTTCACGCCCCAACAGACCCTTCTTGGCCTTGGTCACGGTCGCCTGCTCCAGCTTGATCACACGGTCGTCAGTGAGCTTCATGAGCGTGGCGATATATGCCTGATCGGGCACCTCGTTCCAGCTCATGAGGGCCGAAAGCACGGCGGGATGGTCGGCCGAAGGCACATCGCGGAAATATTCGTCCTGGAAAAGCGGCTTGGGCTTGCGCTTGCGCAGCTTGAGCATAACGATTGTGCCGGTAAAGGCCACCGCCGCGACAACACTTAGCACGGCAAGTGCATTGGCAATCATGCGAGCGTGAGCGCGGCGGGCGTTAGCCTCGTCGGCCCATTCCTTCTCTTCGCTCAGGATCGTTGACATGCGCTCCTCACTTGAAGCGGAAAGCCATGGCACCCAGTCGCTGGGGAAGGCGATGCGCGCCTCGGCGAATTCGCCCTGATGCACGCAGGGAATGGTATAGGTGACCATGGGCTCGTCCTCATCGAGTGACACATCGCCCGTCAGCGGACCGTGGCCCCATGCGCGATAGTTATCGCCCTTGACGGCCGCCGTCCCGGCAGCAGCATTTGCGAAGTACACTTCCATCTCGACATCGTCGGAATCCGCAGACCAGCCGTCACCCACAAATTTCCAATAGAGCTCGGCGGTGTCGGCCCAGTTCATAACCGCACCAGTCATGGTGTAGCTCACGTAATAAATCGCGCTGTCGCCGCTCTCGTGGGGGCTGAACACCTTGATCTTTACGCCGCTGTCGGACTGCTCAACCGTATAGACGCCGCTGTCACCTTTGTTTGCATAGTCGACCCTGTTAAACGCGGCATCGTCTTCCTCGACGCTCAGCACGTCGACACCCGCCGCGCCGCCCTGCTGGTTGGTGCCCGTATTGATCTCCCAAAACACGCCGTTGACGTCGTCGTCGAAATCGAACTGGCGTCCCTCGACAACGGTCAGCGATCCATCGGCCTCAACCGTGGCGCCGATGTAGGTTTGGCTCATGGAGTAGCCGTCGGCGTGTGCGGCGGCAGGCAGCAGCAACAACGCAAGCGCGACGAGTGCGCAGACGGAAGCGAATCGCGCGAATAGGCGGCGCTGCCGACAGATCTTGGCAACGGGGGCGTTCATAGGCACATCCTTTGTCTGTGATACCAACAGCGCCATTGTCCCACGTTTACGGGCGCACATGACGAATATCTAGGCGACCGGAGCGCCAAACGGGATGAAAGTCACGCCCGCCGCCAGCAGCTAGTCATTGGGGACGTTCTTAAATGACTAGCCGTTAGGGACACCCTTGGCATGGCCTGCGCCAGCAATAGATACCACTCCACAGCTCCGTCACAGGTGTAGCGGCTTTGTGTGGGCGCGGCATGCGCTGATTGAGCCGCCAGCTGAGGGGCATAAAGCAGTTGAGCGAAAACGGTTTGCCCCTTTGCCGTTCGCTCGAGGATCATGTCCCCCTTTTCCGCGGAAACCCCGGCAGTTGCGAAGAGCTGCCGGGGTTTCTGTCGTCTGAGGTGCCGAGTTGATGAACAAGAATCAAAGCACCGAGTCTGCGACCCACCATACGCAATGCGGGGCCTCGACAACTTGCGGACCACAGTGACGCCTCCCCATCGCGCCCCGCGCTATACTCGTCCGCATGGATATCAAAACACGCAACATAGCAACGCCCGCCGCGAACGCGCCAACGACGCCGTCCGCTCCCGCGCCCGTTGTGGGCCGCTTTGCCCCGTCGCCCTCGGGCCGCATGCACCTGGGCAACGTGTTCAGCTGCCTGTGCTCGTGGCTTTCGGCCCGCAGCCAGGGCGGCAGCATCGTGCTGCGCATCGAGGACCTGGACGATCGCTGCAAGCGCCCGGAACTTGCCGCTCAACTGATTGACGAT
>UQTD01000115.1 GCA_900543845.1 uncultured Collinsella sp. | reverse complement strand
GCAGCCGCAGCTCAGGACGCTTCGATGACCGCCGCGCCTGCGCCCGTCGCCGATGCTCCTGCCCAGGGAGCCGCTGCCATCGAAGCCGGAGCACTCGCAGAGGGCGAGCCCGCCGATGTTCGCCCCGGTCGTAGCCGTCGCACGGCCGCTAAGCGCTCGTCCAAGGTCAAGGGTTCGAAAAAGGACGCGTTCGAGGATACTGGCAACGAGGTCGCCGAGGCAACCGTCGACTCCGCTTCCGATGCCGAGAACGCCGGTCAGCCGGCAGCCGAGAAGCCCAAGCGTACGCGCAAGAAGTCTGCAAAGGCCAAGGCCGCCGAGCATCAGGCCGATGCCGATGCCGGTTCCGTCATCGATGGCAAGTCTGACGGCGAGGCCTCGAACAACGCCGATGCCGCTGCCGCCGATGGCGCTACGACCGCCGAGACCGACGAGAACGCCCGCCCCAACCGCCGTCAGCACAAGCGCAACGACGAGCGCAGCGAGCGCAAAGACGAGCGCAACAACGACCGCCGCAACCGTCAGCGCGATCGCAAGCAGCGCAACAAGGAGCGCAACGCCGCCCCGACCGAGCCTACGCTTTCGCGCGAGGAGCTCGCGGCCATGAAGGTCGCCGAGCTGCGCGAAAAGGCCAAGGAGTTCGAGATCGAGACGACCGGCAAGAAGAAGGCCGAGCTCGTCGAGGAAATCTACACCACTGCTGCGAAGGCCGAGGGCTTCCGTGACATCAAGGGCATTCTGCAGATTCGCCCGGACAGCTCCGGCATCATCCATGCCCACGGCTACATGAAGTCCAGCGACGACGCCTTTGTGCCCGCATATCTCATCCGCTCCGCACGCCTGCGTACGGGCGACGTGATCGAGGGCTCGCTTCGTCCCTCGCGCGGCGGCGACAAGCGCGCCGGCCTTGCCAAGATCACAACCGTCAACGGTCTTGATCCCGAGCAGGCCCGTAACCGCCCCAAGTTCGGCGACCTCACCCCGGTCTATCCCAATGAGCCTCTGCGCATGGAGCACGGTAAGGATTCCATTACCGGTCGCGCTATCGACATCGTGTCGCCGATCGGCAAGGGCCAGCGCGGCCTGATCGTGTCGCCGCCAAAAGCCGGCAAGACCACGATCCTCAAGAAGATCTGCCAGTCTATCTCGATCAACAATCCCGAGGTTCACCTCATCTGCCTGCTCGTTGACGAGCGTCCCGAAGAGGTTACCGATATGCAGCGCTCCATCAAGGGCGAGGTCGTGGCCTCGACCTTCGATATGCCCGCCGAAAACCACACTCGCGTGGCCGAGCTCGTGATCGAGCGTGCCAAGCGTATCGTGGAGCTGGGTGGCGACGTCGTGGTGGTGCTCGACTCCATCACGCGTCTTGCCCGCGCCTACAACCTGGCCGCTCCCGCCTCGGGCCGTATCCTGTCGGGCGGCGTCGATTCGGCGGCCCTGTATCCGCCCAAACGTTTCTTGGGCGCTGCCCGCAACATCGAGAACGGCGGCTCGCTCACCATCCTGGCTTCCGCCCTTATCGATACCGGCTCCAAGATGGACGAGGTCATCTTTGAGGAGTTCAAGGGTACCGGCAACATGGAGCTCAAGCTCGATCGCGACCTGGCCGACCGCCGTATCTTCCCGGCCATCGATCCCGTTGCCTCGGGCACGCGCAACGAGGATCTGCTGGTCGACGAGCAGATGCGCCCGTTTGTCTTTGGCCTGCGCCGTATCCTCGCCGGCATGAACAATACCGAGCGCGCGGCCGCGTCGTTTATCAAGGGTCTCAAGGGCACCAATACCAACCAGGAGTTCCTGGTGCGTTCGGCAAAAAAGCACAGCGATTACGAGCAGACGTTCTAGGCCGTCCGCCGCACGCGACAACAGCCATAGACATGCCAGAAGGGCCGGGGGTTTAGATCCTGGCCCTTTTCGTATAGCCGCTCGCCGACGATTATTGACCTCACGGCCGGCAAGCAGCGATTTTCCCGTTTCAATCCCGCTTCGTCGCTTGCAATCCCCAAGGGGGTTTCGCATAATAGCTGTTAAGCTTCGCGACGGAAAACGCAGATGAAACGAACCATATACCGTTGCTTTGGGGCATAGCCCCGCTTCATCTTCTCTCGCGCAGCCAACTGAATGATGCGATTTGGGTGCTGGAAGATGGGGAGAGCTCATGGCTTCTTCTGATGCAACACAACGAGCAGTCCTTGCTGGACTTTCCTGCGGAATCGGCCTTGCCGCTCCCGTAGTGATGTATGCTGCCACGCTGCCGTTTTCGTCGGTGAACGAGACGGTCGTCGCGGGCGCTGTTCCCTTTGCCGTGGGTGCGGTGGCGGGCGTGGGTATCTATGCCGCCTCGCTCGGCATTTCTGAATATCGCGCGCAGCATGCCGAGCGCCTGTTCCAGCCCGACGCCATGGGTGGCGCTGCGAACGTCAACCAGCATCAAAATGAGTTCCAGACTGCCTCGATGCCCGCTCAACAGCAGTGGGCTGCCCCTCAGGGCGTTGCTACCGCGGCTCCTGCCGTTCAGGCAAACGCCGCGCAGCCCTCTTCGGTTTTCTCCGGCCTGACCGGTGCCTTCCAGCGCCGCCGTGCCGACGATGGCGTCCCCACCATCGCCCGCGCCGCAGACGCTATGAGCGAGGCCGACGCCTGGTCCATGATCGATAGCATGCTCGACGACGATTCGCCGGTCAGCTGCGATCCCACGCGCTCACGCGACGTCTACCAGGTCGCTATCGACGAACTCACCTACGGCGGGCAGACCGGCTCCTATAACCGCGATGACATCGCTGCCGCTGCGCGCGCCGTCTCGGGCTCTCATGCCGCCCCTGCGGGCAGCACGGCCGCCTTTGTGGCGCTCGTGGCTAACGCTGCCAACAACGCCGCCACGGCTCAATCCGTTACGTATGACACTGCCGTGCCCGTGACTCCG
>UQTD01000114.1 GCA_900543845.1 uncultured Collinsella sp. | reverse complement strand
GCGCACGGTACCTTTGTCGGCGGCGTTATCGCGCCAGGCCTGGCCCTCGGCGCCCGTTCGCTTTCGGCGGCAGCAGCGCGCCTGCCGCAGGTTGAGCCCTCGGCGCCGACACACGTCATCGGCCGCAACACGCGTGAGGCCATGCGCTCGGGCGTGGTTCTGGGCGAGGTGGCCCGCATCGACGGCATGCTCGACATGGTGCTTGCCGAGATGCGCGCGACCAAGGCCGCGGGGGAGGGCGATGTGCCCATCGTCATTACCGGCGACGATGCCGAGGCGCTTGCGGCGCTGGTCGGTCACAGTCTGACGGTCGATGACGCGCTGACGCTGCGGGGCCTCGCCGAGCTCTACCACATTAACCAAAAGCCCCGCCGCGCGTAGCGATGGGGCGGTGGGATAAGCGCCCCTACCTTTCACCTGCTACAATGGGTCAAACTATTGCGATTTCGGAGGTGTCTGGCATGTCGGACGATCTTCATCAAACTGCGTCGGGCAAGCGCCGCGACGTTATTAGCTGGGATGAGTTCTTTATGAGCGTGGCCATCGCCGCGCAGCGCCGCAGTAAGGACCCCAACACGCAGGTGGGCGCGTGCATCGCCAACACCAACCACCGCATCCTTTCGGTGGGCTACAACGGTACGCCCTCGGCACTCAACGATGACTTTTTCCCGTGGGGCACGAGCGATGACCCGTTGCAGGACAAGCACAACTACGTAGTCCATGCCGAGGCAAACGCCGTGCTCAATTACCGTGGCTCGCTCAAGGATCTCGAGGGTTCCACGGTCTACGTCACGCTGTTCCCGTGCCACGACTGCGCCAAGATCCTGGCGCAGGTGGGCGTGGGCGAGGTCGTCTACCTGGACAACAAGTATGCCGATACCGACGACGGCCGTATCAGCCGCCGCATTCTCGACTCCTGCGGCATCAGCTACCGCCAGGTCATCGTCGATGTCCAGATTGGTACCGGGGGACAAACTCAGCAGTAGCGGCAGCGTGTGCTAGCGCTGGGCGTCGGCAAAACAGCCAAAAGAGCCCCGTCCCAAATTGACTACTCGTGAAAGTCGCGTCTGCGCGCATGGACGGCTCGTGAGCGGGTACATGGCTGTAGTAACATAGCTTCTGTCCGCGGGCGTGCCCGCGTTATTGTGAGAAAGGAGCCCCTGTGGCTGTTAACGAAGAGCTGCTTAAGAAGGTTCTTGAAGAGATTCGCCCCAACCTGCAGGCCGACGGCGGCGATATGGAGTATGTGGGCGTCGACGACGAGGGTGTCGTCAAGCTGGAGCTGCAGGGCGCCTGCGCCGGCTGCCCCATGAGCTCGCTGACCCTTTCCATGGGCATCGAGCGTATCCTGAAGGAGCATGTGCCCGGCGTTACCCGCGTTGAGCAGGTCAATGCTTCCGGCGAGGCCGAGGACCTGTACGACGAGTATGCGCCGTTCTAAGATGCGAAAGCTGCGGACGGTACGCTCCGCATAGACGTTACGTCCAAATATGCGGCTGCGAGCGCAAGGCCCGCGGCCGCATTTGTATGTAGGGAGCAGGGGATCGATATGCTCAACGACCTCTACCATATGCTTGATCCCGTCGCGATCTCGGCGGGCCCCATCACGATCTACTGGTACGGTCTGGCCTATGTGGTCGGCGCCCTGCTCACGGCGGTCGTTATGTACCGCACGCAGCGTCGCTGGGGCTTTAACATCACGATTGATGACCTAACGAGTGTCGTGGTCGGCGCGGTCTTTGGCCTCATCATCGGCGCGCGCCTGTTCTACGTCGTCTTTTACGGCGATGGCTACTATTGGACCCACCCGCTCGAGATCTTCGCCACCAACGAGGGCGGCATGAGCTTCCACGGTGGCCTGGTGGGCGGCATCTTGGGCGGCATCATCGTGTGCCGCATGTATAAGCTCGACGCCTGGACCATCGCTGACCTTGCAGTTATCGGTGCTCCGCTTGCCCTGTGCCTGGGCCGTTGTGCCAATTTCGTCAACGGCGAGCTGTGGGGTAAGCCGACCGATCTGCCCTGGGGTGTGGTCTTTGGCGGCACCGCGGGCGATATGCCGCGCCATCCCTCCCAGCTCTATGAGGCATTCCTAGAGGGCATTGTGCTCTTCTGTTTTTTGCAGGTGCTCAGCCGCAAAAAGCCGCTGCTGCCCCAGGGTACATTTATGGGCGTGTTCGTGATGGGGTACGGCATCGTCCGCTTTCTCGTTGAGTTCGTGCGCGTGCCCGATGTCCAGCTGGGTTATCTGCTGGGAGGCATTATCACCATGGGTCAGCTGCTGAGTCTGCCGCTTGTGATCGCCGGCCTGGCGCTCATCATCTTCGCCCGACACCGCAATCGCCCCCAGCGCATCTACCTCGACGCCTAACCAAAACCACCACAAAGGGGACAGGCACCTTTGTGGTGGTTTTGCCGAGTTTGATAGGTTTCTAGAAAGGCTTTCGGACTGTGAAGGATCCCGACCTCTCCACAACGGCTGCGCGCGACGCTGCCCGCATCGTCTGGTTTAAGCGCTACCCCGCCAAGCAGACGCTCATCGCATTTTTGCTCGCGCTGTTGGCGACCACGGCGTTTTCCATCGATCCCGCCCCGGTGTCGAGCAACGCAGTCTTGGCGATTGACCCCAAAGCCTCGGGCATGCTGTACGTGTGCTACGAGGTGCTCCTCTCGTTTGCCGGCCATACCGACGCGGTCATGCTGCTTGCGCTTGCCTGCCTGCTCACGCTGCCGTTTCGCTACGTGTTCTTTGGCCGCGGCGACGCTTGGCGTCCCTCGGTGATCTTTCCGTCGCTGTTCTTTGCCGTCTGCATGGTGTTTGGCCGCAGCTACGACCTCACCGATTCGGCCGAGATCGTGCTCGGCGACAAGGCCCGCATCATCTGCGCCTGGATAGGCGGTGCGGGCTGGATGCTCTTGGCGGTCGTTGCCTTCTACCTTGCCTTTGAGTGTCTAGATTGGCTGAGCTCTCGGCGCATTCCGTTTTCCGAAGCGCACTTTGGCCGCGTATGGCGTGTGGCTCACGCCGTGCTCTCGGTCCATCCCTTTGCCGGGCCCTTCCTGGTTCTTATGATCGCCTGGGCGCCCACGCTCATCGCTTCGCTGCCCGGCCTTTTTATGGGAGATACGGGTGCGCAGATTCGCCAGTGGTTCAACTACCCCAATGGCACGAGTGACTACCTGCGTCTGCTCAATCCCAATGTGTTGCTCAACGGACATCACCCCGTGGCGCACACGGCTATCATCGGTTTGTGCGTCCAGCTGGGGCTTTCGCTCATATGACCCAATCCGCTGTCAACAGCCACAATGGCCCCGCCGACCGCT
>UQTD01000113.1 GCA_900543845.1 uncultured Collinsella sp. | reverse complement strand
CCGGCGGCGACCCCGGTGGCAAGGAGGACGTCGCCCGTTAGACAGCCAAGTGCCACCGCGCAGGTGAGCGCGGCGCTCGCGGCAGCCTCGGTGCGGCCCCAGGCGATCCACCAACCGGACATGGTGGCGGCAAAGAGCACCGCGACGGGCAGCATCGACAGGATGCCCTGCGCCTGCATGGTGGCGTTGGCCATAAGTACCAAAAAACCCACGGCCGAGATAGCCGAGCCAATCTGCGGGGCCAGGCCGGCGGCCGCCCCAATCGCGAAGGCCGCGGCAATAAGTCCGGGAAGCGCCGCGACGCCAGCCGTCTGCATGATCAAAAAGCTAAAGGCACCACACGTTAGCGCCGAGATGGCGCGCATGGTGTAATCGCGCGCGCGGCTCCAGCGCGTGCCGGCCCAGCCGAGTGCGGGGTCGACCTCGATGGTGTCGTCTTCATAGGCCGATGGTTCGATACCGTCTTCCGTGCATTCGTCGTCCGAAAGCTCGCCCACCATCTGCTCCAGGCTGCGACGGCCCTCGCGCACGTTGCCCAAGCCGGCGAGCAGCTGGTCGCAAAATGCCTCGATGCTGCTGGGGCGGTCTTGCGGCATGGGGGAGAGGGCGCTCATGAGCGCAGCCTCGGCTCCCGGGGGAAAGTGCGGGATGAGCTCGCTGGGGTAGGTGGCACCGCCGATGATGCGGTCGAGCGAGTCGCCGGGCGTGGCGGCCATAAAGGGAGCGCTGCCGCACAGGCCCTCGTAGATCACACAGGCGAGGGCAAAGACATCGGCGCGCTCGTCGACTGTGCCGGTCTCGATATCGAGCTGCTCGGGCGGCATATAGCCGATGGTGCCGCCGCGCGAGCCGCCAAAGCCGCCGGCAGACGACAGCCTCGCCATGCCAAAGTCGGTGAGCTTTACATTGCCCGAGTGGTCGATGAGCACGTTGGCGGGCTTAATATCCAGGTGGAGCACGCCGTTGCTATGGGCGAAGGTGAGCGCCTGGCCCAGCGCGTCGGCAATTGCCGCGGCTTCGTCAAAGGTGAGCGAATGGCCGTCCACGCGATGCAGAAACTCGGCTAGGGACATGCCGTCGACATATTCCATGACCAGGTAGGCATAGGCGGTGTCGTGCGTAAAGTCGATGACCTGCACGATATTGGGATGTTGAAGCATGGCGGCGGTGTGTGCCTCGCGCAGGACATCCATGATGTCGCTGGCGGGCATGCCGGCGCCGTTGATAAGGGGGATGCGCTTAATGGCGACGCGGCGGCGCAGGTGCGTGTCGCGGCAGATCTCGATGGAGCCAAAACCGCCGGTCGCAAGCGTCTCGAGCGGCTGGTACCGCTTGAGCAGCTCGCGAGAGCTGGTGCCCTCCAAGGGAACGTCCGGCGAGAACCGGGCGGTATGTTGCGAGAAAAGCGGCATGGCCAACCCTCGTGCGTTTAAAGTTCGTTTGCGAGCGGCGGGCCGGAGTCAAGCCGTTCGCGGTGGCATAGATGCTGCTAGTTTAGCACGCTCGGGCGCATGGTGAAGGTAGCGGGGCGAGGTGGCCTGTCTGACTTGGCCTTAGCGCTTCCTCTTGTTCTTCTTCTGCTTGCGCTGTTTGGCCTTTGCATTCTTGGGCTCGCTTTCCTGCTTGGCCTTGGCAGCGGCCTTTTCGGCCTTCATCTTCTTGCGTTTGGTCTCGATGTGCAGCTTTTTGTTGATGCGCGCCTTGAGGAAGGAGCCAAACTGCTCGGCATCGCCACGCACAAAGGTGTCCTTAGGGATCGTCACGCCCTGGTCGGCGAACATGGCCACAAAGATGCGCTCGCCGTCGAGTACGTGGTCGAGCTTCTCAAACGGGAAGAACTGCGACTTGCCGCTCTTGCCCCAGACCATCAGGCCGTCCTCGTTGGCGGCGACGCGGCGGTAGCGGCCGCCCATGGACTCGTCTGCCTCGACGGCTTCGATAAAGTCGCGCGCGAGCGTATGGTGCAGATTTTTGCTCCACCAGGCCAAAAAGGCGCCGAATACGATCAGGACGACGCCAAACTTGATCCAGTTGCCGCCGGCCACCAGCATGCCGATGCCGATGAGCGCGGCAATTGCCGCGGCGACATACAGCGAGCCGCGACGCCTGGGCGAGGCGACCAGACGGGCGAAGTCGGTGACCAGGTCGTTTTCGTACTGGTACTCGTTGAGGTACAGGATGCCGTCGTCGGCTGCGGCCTGCTTCTCGAGCGCGACCTCGACCTGGTCGACTGCTTCGGAGGGAACGAGGTTGCTCTCTGCGTCTGCCATGCTCTTTGGACTCCTATCGCGGCGGGCTCGCCGTACGGGTTATTATGAATGCAGTATGCCGTGCGACCGCTTGGCCGCCGCGGCAACAAGACTCAGTATACCCGGGGGAGCACCCATGGAATCGTTGTACCGAAAGTATCGCCCGCTCACCTTCGACTCCGTGGTGGGCCAGCAGCATATCGTCTCGACGCTCGAGCACGCCATCACCGAGGGGCGCCTGTCCCACGCCTACCTGTTCTGCGGACCGCGCGGCACGGGCAAGACCACCATGGCGCGCATCCTTGCCAAGGCGCTGCTGTGCCGCAATGCCGAGGCGGCGCGCGCCGAGGGTGCAAGCGGCTGCATGCCCGACGGTACTTGCGAGGAGTGCGAGCTCATCGCTGAGGGCAACCACCCGGATGTCTACGAGCTCGATGCCGCAAGCCGTACCGGCGTGGACAACGTGCGCGAGGAGATCATCAACTCCGTCAACTTTGCCCCGGTGCGCGGCAAGTACAAGATTTATATCATCGACGAGGTCCACATGCTCACGACGGCGGCGTTCAACGCGCTGCTCAAGACGCTCGAGGAGCCGCCGGCACACGTGATCTTTGTGCTGTGCACCACCGACCCGCAAAAGATTCTGGAGACCATCCTCTCGCGCTGTCAGCGCTTCGATTTCCACCGCATCGGCAACGAGGATATCGAGCATCGCCTGTCTTACGTGTGCGAGCAGGAGGGCTTCGACTACGACGACGAGGCGCTGGCCATCGTGGCGCGCCATGCCAAGGGCGGCATGCGCGACGCGTTGTCCACACTGGAGCAGCTGAGCGTTTTTGGCAACGGCGCCGTGCATGCGGACGATGCCCGCTCGCTTTTGGGCGAGGTTTCGGACCAGATCCTGGGCGAGTTTGCCCGCGCCATTGCCGATCGCGATGTTGCCGAGCTCTATGGACTGATTCGTGCGCAGGTCGAGGAGGGCAATGACCTGCTTGAGCTGACGCGCGACCTGGTGGCGCACGTGCGCGACGTGTATGTTGCCTGCGTTGCCGGTGCCCGTGCCGAGTTGTTTGAGGGCGGCTCCGAGCAGGCCGAGGCGCTTGCTGCCGAGGCCGCTGCCTTTGGCGAGCATCCTGCCGACCGCCTGGCTCGCGTGCTGACAGTGCTCGACGATGCCGCGCTGGAGATGAGGGGCGCGAGCGACGTGCGCCTGGTGCTCGAGATCGCCTGCACGCGCCTGACGCGTCCCGAGGCCGATTTAACGATTGAAGCTTTGGCTGAGCGCGTGGCTCGCTTGGAGGCAATGGTTGCCAAC
>UQTD01000112.1 GCA_900543845.1 uncultured Collinsella sp. | reverse complement strand
GAGGCGGCGGCTTCTCTGGCGGCGGAGGCGGCGGCGTCGGCGGAGGCGGCGGCGGAACGTTCTAGCGCGCTCTGATTTTTGGGATGGATCTTCTCCGGCGACTGTTGGCGGAAAATCTATCCCATTTTTATGCTTTGAAATGGGTCTATCTTTCCGTTACGGATCCCCACACAGGGGGCAGTGGACAAAAAATGCCAAATATGAGTACTGTTGCCATTATAGTGACATATATTTGCACTAAATAATGGGCTCCTAATGAGATTATCTCTCGTTAGGGGCCCATTTTATTGAACATTTGTGGAAATACGTCAGCTCGCCTGACTGGCTGCTATGTCTAAAATGCCCCAAATCGCTGCTACTAAAAAGGTAACAGTACTCATATTTGATGTTTTTTGCCCACAGCTATTTGCAGACCCCTCTATAGGGCGACGCCAACGAGGGTTTCGTCGACTGTGTTACCCAAGAATGTCCCCAACGACTAGGTGCGGTTGCTGCCCAGGAGTGTCCCGGGGTGCCGGCACAAAAGGAACGTCCCTAACTGCCAGGTTTAGGCTGTTAGATCGAGTTCGTAGAGGAAGCTTTCGCGCGGCATGTCGTGACGGCGCTCTTCGCGGTTGGCGCGGTGCGTGGCCGTGCGCTTAAAGCCGTGCAGCTCGTAGAACTTCCACGAGCAGTTGGAGTCGGTGTACAGGTGCGCCCTCGTCGCTCCAAGCGAGGACAGGTGCGAGACCGCGGCATCGAGCAGAACCGTGCCAACGCCCAGGCCATGGACATCGCGATCCACGGCAAGCAGCGTGACCTCGTTGTCGTGCGGCAACGGGCTGCTCTCGAGCAGGCGGTTGTTGGTTCGGATGGTTGCGCGCACAAACGAGAGATACTCGGCGCACGCATCGGGCTCTAGCTCACGCATCTGCGATAGCAGCGCGCGTTCGGTATCCATCCAATGCTCGTTGATAGTGGCGCCGGAGCTCTGTTCCGCACGCGCGAGCGAAATGCCACGCGCCTGACCGTCGATTACGGCAACCTGTGAAAACGTCGACGACGAAAGGCAATAGGCGAGGTCGCACGCGGCCTCAAGGCGGTTGTACTCATCGTTATCCGAATTGTTATGCCAAAGCTGCTGCAGAATCAGCGCGATGGCGTCGAAGTCTTCGGTATCAAACGGTCGGTAGAGAACCCGCGAGACCATGGTGCCTCTTTCTTTTGCGGATGCATATCGAGCACAGTTCTACCACGCCATTGGCATCTAATTATGGTGCCCCTGTGTTCCATGAACTCACCGTGCCCGGTGCCATGTCCATCCCCTCCGCTCGCAAACTTTTTCTGCACATGCGCCCGTTGCGGGGTGCATCGATGCGCTCGATGCGCTACATTAAATCAGTATTTTCAATGCCGCTGCGCGAGCGCTGCAGATCGACGTATCACCGACTCACAGAGCACGGCGGCGTACCAGACAGGAGGACTGCATGGGATCTGATGTGAAGATCGCACGCGCGTTGATCTCGGTTACCGATAAGACGGGCGTCGTCGATTTCGCACGGACGCTGGTTGACGACTTTGGCGTCGAGATCATCTCTACGGGCGGCACGGCTCGTGCCATCGAGGACGCGGGCGTTCCCGTAACCCCCATCGAGGAGTTCACGGGCTATCCCGAGATGATGGACGGCCGCGTTAAGACCCTGCACCCCAAGGTTCATGGCGCGCTGCTGGCCCGCCGCGATTCCGAGCAGCACATGCAGGAGGCCGCTCAGCACGGCATTAAGCTGATCGACCTGGTCGTCGTCAACCTGTACGAGTTCGAGAAGACCGTTGCCAACCCCGAGGTCACCTTCGCGGACGCTATCGAGCACATCGACATCGGTGGCCCCTCCATGCTGCGCTCTGCTGCCAAGAACGCCGCGAGCGTTACCGTCATCTCCGACCCGGCCGACTATGATGCCGTCCTGGCCGAGATGCACGAGACCGGTGGCTGCACCACGCTTTCCACCCGTCGTCGCCTGCAGGTGAAGGTCTACCAGACCACCGCCGCCTACGACACGGCTATCTCCCGTTGGCTTGCCGCCCAGGCAAGCGACGTGGCGGACACCTCTGCCAAGCTCGAGATTTCGCTGGAGAAGGTCGACGACCTGCGCTATGGCGAGAACCCGCAGCAGAAGGCCACGGTCTATCGCTTTGCCGAGGGCTGCGAGAACACCGCGAGCTCGCAGTTCCCGCTCGTGGGCTCCGAGCAGATCCAGGGCAAGCCGCTCAGCTACAACAACTATCTGGATGCCGACGCCGCCTGGAACCTGGTCCGCGAGTTCGACGAGCCGGCCTGCGTGATCCTCAAGCACCAAAACCCCTGCGGTTCCGCCGTTGCCGAGGACATCACGGCCGCCTACGATCGCGCCTTCGCCTGCGATCCCAAGAGCGCCTTTGGCGGCATCATCGCCTGCAACCGCGAGGTTCCCTTTGAGCTGGTTGAGCACTTTGCCGATCAGAACAAGCAGTTCGTCGAGGTCATCATCGCCCCGAGCTACACCGACGAGGCGCTCGAGCGCATGGCCAAGCGCCCCAACCTGCGCGTGTTGGCTACCGGCGGCGTGGACCACGGCGCCCAGGTGGAGCTGCGCTCCGTCGACGGCGGCATGCTGGTGCAGGAAGTCGACCACGTGACCGAGGATCCCGCGACCTTTACGTTCCCCACCGACCGCAAGCCCACCGACGCCGAGATGGCCGAGCTCGAGTTTGCCTGGAAGGTCTGCAAGGGCGTTAAGTCCAACGCCATCCTGGTCTCCAAGGGCAAGGCCGGCATTGGCATGGGCCCGGGTCAGCCTAACCGCGTTGACTCTGCGCTGCTTGCCTGCGAGCGCGCCGAGGACTTCTGCGAGCGCGAGGGCGTGGAGAAGGGCGGCTTTGCCTGTGCAAGCGACGCGTTCTTCCCGTTCCGCGACAACGTCGACGTGCTTGCTGCACACGGCGTGACCTGCATCATCCAGCCCGGCGGCTCCAAGCGCGACGACGAGAGCATCCAGGCCTGCAACGAGCACAATATTGCTATGGTCTTTACCGGCGCCCGCCACTTTAGGCACTAAGTTTCGCCCCGGAACAAAATAATCTCTGCAAAAGACGGCTGCTCCGTTTGGAGGGCCGTCTTTTTGGTATAAGAGGACGGAATGACTAACACGAAAGGTACAACCATGCCCCAGATTGATGATGCCGAGCTGTTTGGCAATGCCGAGGATCAGCGTGCGTACGAGGACTTTTGCGCCAATCAGGAGGCGGTCGAGAAGTTTACGCTCGACAAGCCCGCGCTTGTCTGCCGTTGGCGCATGTCCAATAAAAAGGTGCCCATGCTCAACCGCCACATTCGCGCACTGTCCGAGCGCCTGGTGCAGGGCGAGCCGCTTACCCATAACATGCTCAGCTGGGCCAAACAGCACGTTGAGTGGTCGCTTGCCGAGGGCGATTACACTGCGCACGACGGCGTACTCATGCTGGTGATCGACATCAACGGCAACGCCGCCATGACGGTGGGGGAGTACGAGCCGCTCACCGATACGTCGGCCAAGGCGCTGCGTGCCCGTTCCGCCGAGGCCCGCTCCGAGGCCGACGAGACCGGCGTGGCGCCCGAGTTGCTCGCCGCCGTCG
>UQTD01000111.1 GCA_900543845.1 uncultured Collinsella sp. | reverse complement strand
GACGCCCATCAGGAACACGGCGTCGTAGCCCTCGTCGGCGACCTTGTCGGCGAGCGCGGTCATCTTCTTGCCGGTCTCGTAGAGCGCCTTGCCGTCCTCGAGATAGCCCTCCTGGTCGAAATGCATGATCTCGATCTTCTCGGTTTCCTTCATTTGTCTCTCCTTTCTGGGGTTGTTTCCACATCCCCCATGCCAACGGGCATCAAAACCCGCTTACATTCCGTAACACTCGGCCGCTTTGGCCTTAAGCGCATTGACTGACTTTTCGTAGCCCTCTGCCTTGACCTCCATTTGCTTGGAGACGGCATCAAGATACGGGTGCACGTCCCATGACTTCAGACGCTCGGCTATCATGGCCGCAATCGTCTGGAAGAACACAAGATTGGGAATTGCGCTGAGCAGCGGAGCCACCTGAGGCACCGCAACCTCGTGAGCCCTACCCTTGGGATGGGCCGTGAGCAGCACCGTTTTTGTCGTAACGTTCGATAGCGCATCAGCGATATTCGCAAGACGCTCCGACCCCTGCGGATCGTCGACGATAAACACCAGATAGCCCGGAACGATCTGCATCTCGGGACCGTGGACGAACTCCTCGCCTTCGTGATGCATGGCAGGAATCTTGATGGTCTCGCTCAGCTTGAGGGCCGCCTCTTCGGCAACGCCATAGTTGGGGCCGTTGCCGACGACCATGGCGGGCGTGTGCTCAGAAAGCTCGAGCATGCGGTCTTGGACATATGCCTCGGCGGTCTTGCACATCACGGCATTGGCCTGGATAGCCTCACGCAGGTCGTCAAGACGCTGGGCAACGCCCTTGGCGTCAATCGTTCCGCGCGCCTGACCGCCGTAAATACCAAAGAGCACCAGGTACTCAACGAGCACCTCGACGCCCAGAGTCACAAAGTCCACCGACTCGACGCCCACACCGTAGTCAAGAACGATGTCAGCGTGTTCCTTGATGGGTGCCTCGACGTTTGCCGTGAGCGCAACTGCAGCCATATCGTGTGCGCGCATGTAATCGAGCGCCGCAATCGTATTGGTCGAATAGCCACTCTGCGAAACGGCAATGTTGAGCACATGCTGCGGATAGGTGTGTTCAAAATCGACGAAGGCCTCGGGCGTCACAACGGACACCTGCATTTGCAGGGCATCTTGCAGGTAATCGCGAGCGCAATCGGCGGCATGGCGCGACGAACCCGAAGCAACGATGCGCAGCGCGTCAAAAGAACCGGACTGGAAAATATCAACGAGCTGCGCTACCAGCTCAGACGAACGCTCGAGGTTCTCCCCCATACGCACATGGGCAAGCTGAACGTAATCGAGCATCTTCATCGTCTCACCTCGTAACAAATCATTAGTATTTGATACCAATCACAGTTATAGGTTACGGCTTTTTGATACCTCTTTGTCGATTAATTTATCCCCATCGGCGAACGGTCGATTTTGAGCCCTGTAAGGTTGTATATACAGCTGACCCAACGATCAAAACTGGTTAGTTTCCCAGCCGTTATTCACAAAATACCAGCTAGTACGTATAGGTGTAGCCGCCCGTATCGCCACGATTGAAGGACTTTACATACTCGATAGCCTGACCGCTCGCGTCATAGCTCACGCATTCCAAAAGCAAAACAAGATCGCCCTGTTCCAGTCCAAGGAGGCCGGCATCTCGTGCGCCCAGCGCTTCGATATCGAGCTTTTCCTGTGCCATGACTGGCTTTCGGCCCAGCATCTCATAGGTCTCGTACAAACTGAAGACCGACACGTCAATATCTTCGATGGTTGGGAACAGCAGGCAGGGAATCAGCGCCGTCTCAATCGATACGGGGCTACCGTTTATGCAGTTCAGGCGTCGAACGGAATAGAGCAGGTCGTCCTCGGCGATGCCAAACAGGTCGGCGTAATATGGCCCCGCATAACGCTTGGAACGCGCGAGAATACGGACGGACGGCTCGCCGCCCGAAGCACGGACCGATTCACGGAAACCGACCGTGCGTTCAAAAAAAGCAGGTACTTTCTGCGCCACAAAGGCACCTTTTCCCCGAACACGGCGAATCTGCCCGCGCCGAACCAGCTCATCGACAGCGCTTCGGATGGTCAAGCGTGTCGTACCAAATTCCTCGGCAAGGTCTTTTTCGGACGGAATCATGGAACCCGTGGGATATATACCGCGCTCGATACGTTCCTCGATGCGGCGTCGAATGCGCATATAAACCGGGGTGGCATCTACTGTTTCAGCCATTGTTCACCTGCCACGCTCCTCATGCCGTTCTCTTCGCCGTTATCGGCAAAGCGGAACTTTGTGGGCAAAATCACCGATTTGCAATGCTCCACAAAACGCATGTCCTTATCAAATTCGATCGAGCTCTCATAGAACACCGGCGTTCCCTCTTCTTGCTGGAGCAGCTCGGCCTCTTCGGCGTTCAAACGCGAGATGGAGATATGCTCACGTCCATGCTCAACACGCACGCCACCTTCTTTGAGCAAGACATCGTAAAGGCTCTCACACTCAAAATCGTGCTCGGGAAGCGCGGGGCACAGGGACAGGTTAACGTGAGCGGTCTCGATTGACGCCGGCTCGCCCTCTATAAGTCGAATGCGCTGCATGCGGAGTAAAGGAGCGCCCACAGCCACCCCAAGCTTGTCGGCAAGCGCCTCATCCGCCTCGATGGTCCCGGTGGAAACCAGACGAGAAGAGGGGTGCAGGCCGGCAGTCCGCACAGCATCGGAAAAGTTATACGTTTCCTGGAAGATATTCAGCGGCTTGGGAGGACACACATACGTACCCGATCCGCGACGGCTCTCGAGCGTTCCACACGAGATGAGCCGCGTGATACCGGCGCGCAACGCCGTACGCGAAACGCCAATCTCTTCGCACAGCACGCGCTCAGCCGGCAGGCGATCGCCGCCGGCAAGCTGGTGGTGCTGGATATACCAAAGAATTCCCTCAACAGCACGATCTTTGGGGGGAATTGCATAAGATTCGCCTGCCATTGCACAGACTCCTCATTCAGAAACGTATGCCGCCAAAATTAGGCCAGCCCTCCCATGGCATCAAATTCGGCCTTGATCTTCTCGGCGACATTCCGATACGACTTATATAGACTTGAATCGCGTTTGACTTCGTCGGTCATAACGGGAATCTCTAATTTGGAAACCTCGTCTTTTCCCGTCTGAACCGCCACAACAACGCCCATACCAAGACACATATTACGCTTGGCAGCGTTTATTTTCGCCGCCTTGGCAGGATTTGCCAGGATACGCTGGGCAAATTCCTGTTTTGAGGCCACTTCCTCGGCCTCCGGATCGCCCGCCTCGGCCACTTCGCACTGCAGCACATCCGCGTAGTCAAAAATCTTCGGCTCGCCGCCGCGCTGATGCACGGCCCACTTGCGGCGCGTGGCATCCTGGTAGATAGCCGGCAAAAACGTAAACCGCGGCGGGTCCAAAATCGTATCCGTGATGGTAAACACATCGGGATCAAAGGCATCCTGCGGGTTTTTCTTCTTGAACAGCCCCATATCAGCCTCCCGTACTAGCATTAAACACCTCAAGCTGAATATAGCACCAATTTCAAGCCGCTGCCTTACCCTATCGGTACGCGGCGTCTATGGCTCGCCCAGCGGAAAAGTTCACGGACGAGGGCCGGGGAGGCATACTTTGTTTTGAGAAGTGGGCTCCGCGAACTTCTCAAAACA
>UQTD01000110.1 GCA_900543845.1 uncultured Collinsella sp. | reverse complement strand
GAGTACCATCCAGGCGGCCTTCGCCATACACGACTCAACCAGTCGCTATTTCTTATTGCGCATCTGAGCTTCCATCTGACGCAGCAGGTCCATATCGGACTTAGGACCACCCGCTCCCAGTCCGCCCATGCCGCCCAGACCCATGGCATCCAGACCGGGAATATTGGGCATGCGCATCTTTTTGCCCTTCTTACCCTTCTTGCCCTTCTTGCCGCCGGCCTGCGCCTGATTGGCCATCGTGCGCATGCGGCCCATCATCTTATTCATCTCGCCCCACTGCTTCATAAGGCTATTGACCTCGGTGGGGGTCACGCCGGCGCCCTTGGCGATACGCGCGCGACGCTGGCCGTTGATGATGGAGGGACGCAGGCGCTCCTCCTTGGTCATCGACATGATGATGGCCTCGTTCTTGTCGAAGATGCCCTCGTCCAGGTTGCCGCCCATCTGGTTGAGCGCGCGCTGGCCACCGGGAAGCATACCCAGAATGCCCTTCATGCCGCCCATCTTCTTGACGGCCTTCATCTGGTCGAGCATATCGTTCATGGTAAAGCCCTCGCGCAGCATGCGCTCGGCGGCCTCGAGCTGCTCGGCATCGGCGGCCTCCTGGGCCTTCTCGATGATGCCGACGACATCGCCCATGCCCAAGATGCGCTTGGCCATGCGGTCCGGGTAAAACGGCTCCAGCGAATCGGGCTTCTCGCCCATGCTCACGAACTTGATGGGCTTGCCGGTCACCTGGCGCACAGAAAGCGCGCCGCCGCCACGGGCGTCGCCATCGAGCTTGGAGATGATCACGCCGTCAAAGTCGGTGCGCTCGGCGAAGGTCGAGACCACGTTGACGATATCCTGGCCGGTCATGGCATCGACGACCATCAGCACCTGATCGGGCTTGACGGCTTTCTTGATGTCCACGGCCTCCTGCATCATTTGCTCGTCGATCTGCAGGCGGCCGGCGGTATCGACGATGACCACATCGCGCAGGTGGTCGACAGCCTCCTGGATGGCGCCCTTGGCGATATCGACCGGGTGCTCGCCGTCACCGCGGAAGACCGGAACGCCGATCTCTCCACCGAGCGTGGCCAGCTGGTCGGCAGCGGCAGGGCGGTAGACATCGCACGCGGCGAGCAGCGGCGAGCGGCCCTGCTTCTTGAGCAGGTAGGCCAGCTTTACGGCAGCCGTGGTCTTACCGGAACCCTGCAGACCCACGAGCATGATGACATTGGGGATGCGGTTGCTAAAGACGAGCTTGCTCTCGGTGGATCCGAGCATCTCGGTGAGCTCGTCGAGCACGATCTTGACGACGTTTTGCGCCGGCGACAGCGACTCCATGACCTCGGCGGTCATGCAGCGCTCCTTGGTCTTGGCGACGAACTCCTTAACGACCTTGAAGTTGACGTCGGCCTCGAGCAGCGCCATGCGAATGTCGCGCATGGCCGAGGTAATATCGGCCTCGGTCAGCTTACCCTTGCCGCGCAGGCGGTCAAATGTGTCGTTGAGGCGATCGCTCAGGGAATCAAACACTGGTTACTCCTTAGTTGGACTCGCCCACCAGGGCGCGGCAGAAATCTTTGGCATTGAACTCCTGCAGGTCATCGACCTGCTCGCCCACGCCGATGCGCAGGATTGGGAGCTTGAGCTTCTCGGCCACGGCCATGGCGATGCCACCCTTAGCCGTGCCGTCCAGCTTTGTCATGATAATACCGTCCAGACCCAACGCCTCGTTAAACTCGAGCGCCTGGTTCAGACCGTTTTGGCCCGTCGCGGCATCTATCACGAGGACAACCGAGACGGGCATGGGGCCGGCGGCCATATTGGCGGCGCGCTTACGCGTCACGTTGACCACCTTGGCAAGCTCGCGCATGAGCTCGGGGCTCGTGTGCAGACGGCCGGCGGTGTCGATAAGCACCAGGTCGCTGCCGCGCTTGTCGGCCTCATCGAGCACGTCGTAGCAAACGCTCGCCGGGTCGGAGCCGCGGTCGCGCTTGATGACGGGGACACCAGCGCGCTGGCCCCACACATCGAGCTGCTCGATGGCGGCGGCGCGGAAGGTATCGGCTGAACCGATCACGACGTTCTTGCCGCGGGCAGCCATGGCGCTCGCGATCTTGCCGACCGTCGTGGTCTTGCCGGCACCGTTAATACCCACAAACAGCACGCAGCTCGGCGTGTCGGAGAACGGATCGCGCTCGGCGGGCACAAAATGTTGCTCGAGCTGCTCGGCCAGGGCGCGACGGAGCTGCTGGGCGGTCTTAAGGTTCTTCTTGGCCGCGGCGTCGCGCAGGTCATCGGACACCTTGATAGCGACCTCGGCACCCATGTCACCCATGACGAGAGTGTCCTCAAGGTCCTCCCAAAAATCCTCGTCGACCTCGCCGCCAAAATAAAAGACCTCGTTGAGGGCCTCGCGGCTGCGTTCAAGTCCGCGCGAGAGAGCATCGAAGAATCCCATTATGCATTCACGACCTTTCCGGTTTCGCGATCGAGTTTTTGCGAGACGACGCGGCTGACGCCGTCGGCTTGCATCGAGACGCCGTAGAGGACGTCAGCGTCCTCCATAGTACGGCGCTGATGCGAGATAACCAAGAGCTGCGTATCGGAACGCAAAACATCGAGCGCGCCGATGAGCTTGGACAGGTTGGCGTCATCGAGTGCCGCCTCGACCTCGTCCAGCACATAGAACGGCACCGTACGCGTGCGATACACGGCAAAGAGCAGGGCGAGCGCCGTCAGGCTCTTCTCGCCGCCCGACATGAGCATCATCTTGCTGATGCGCTTGCCACGCGGCTGCGCCACGACCTCGATGCCTGTCTCGGCCGGATGCTCGGGATCGGTCATCTCCAGATGTGCCTGGCCACCCGGGAACAGCATGGCGAAGATCTCGCGGAAGTTCGCATCGACCTTCTCAAAGGTCACCAGGAAGGCTTTACGCATCTTGCGGTCGATGGCCACCGTGATCTTAGTGAGCGCCTTGCGTGCGCTCTCAAGATCGGCCAGCTGCTCCTCGATGTAATCGGCGCGGCGCTTGAGCTGCTCGTACTCCTCCATGGCAACCTGGTTCACAGGGCCCAGGTTGTTGATCTGGCGCACGAGCTGGTTAAGCTCGCGCTCGGCGGCATCGCGGTCGGTAGGCGCAGGAAGCATGAGCGCTTCCTCGAGCACCGTGGTGCCATCGGCGGTAATGGCCTTGATGGCCGCCTCTACCTGCACCTCGAGCTTGCCGCGAGAGACCTTGAACTCATTTTGCGTCGCCGTGGCGGCATCGACCCGCTCCTTGGCACGAGCAACCTCGGCCTTGGCGTCTTCGATGGTCTTCTTAAGCGAGGCCGAGTCCGCCTCCTCGAGCGAAGCCTGGTCACGCAGACGCGCGGCCCAATCCGACGCGCGCTCCAGAAGGGCCGAATAGCGCTCGTGCATAGGGTCGACGCGCAGACGCAGCAACTCGAGCGAGCGCGAAGCCTGGCGTGTTCCGCGGATACGGCGGTCGATGCCCTCCAGGCGATGCTCCAGGTCGGGCACGCGGCCCTTCAGCGAACGCAGACGCTCGCTCGTCTGAGCCAGGCGGACCTTGGCATCGGCGAGCTTGCCGGCTGCCTCGGAATCGTCACGACGCACGCGATCGAGCTCGTCGTTGGCTTCGGCAATCTGGAGACCCAGGTCGCTTGCCTGCGCGCGGGCCTCGTCACGCGAACGGGTGAG
>UQTD01000109.1 GCA_900543845.1 uncultured Collinsella sp. | reverse complement strand
GCGGCAGCCCATGCAGGTGTAGCAGTGGCCCTCTCCGTTTTTGTCCACCTTGAGCTCCAGCATTTTCTTCTCCGAGATATAATCCGGGACCATCCGCCGGGCGGTACACTCGGCGGCCAGCTTGGTCAAGCGCCCCACCACCCGACTGGCCACCTCTTCCAGATTCACTGCCTCGGTTTCGTTGTCGCCCGGCGCCATCTCGTCGAGTCGCGAAAGAATAAGCACATCGTCGATGAGCGCGCGCATGGCTTGGGACTCCTCGTAGATGAGCTGCGCGAAACGCGGCACGTCCTCAGGGGGCACCAGGCCGTTGGCCATCAGCTCCGCATAGCCGGAGATCACCTGCAGGGGCGTTTTCATCTCATGGGAGACGTTGGCCGAGAATTCGCGGCGCATCTTCTCGGCGCGAGCCAGCTCTTCGTTGCGCGCGAGGGCCGATCTCGAGCGCGCCGGCTTGTCAGCCTCTACCTCAGGCGCGGCTACCGGCACTTCAGCAGCTTCGGCCTCGCAGCCGTTGCGCGATGCGTTGGTGGCACTCATGAGGCGCTCTTCTTCAAGCGATAGCCCACGCCGCGCACGGTGGCAACAGCCTCTTCGGAGCCGGGGGCCGCCTCGGCCAGCTTGCGGCGAAGCGTCTTCACGTGCATGTCCACCGTGCGCGTCTCGCCGACGAAGCTTACGCCCCACACCTGCTCGAGCAGCTGCTCGCGGGTAAGCACACGGCCCTTGTTCTCCATGAGCGTGCGCAGAAGGTCGAACTCCTTGCGTGTGAGGTTGACTTCCCGGCCATTCGCCACCACGGTGCGGGCGGACGGCGACAGCTTGATCGCGCCGACGGCCATAAGGTCACTGGGCTCCGCCACCTCTTCTGCGGCGCCTTGGCTCGGACGGCTCGCGCGCCGCAGCAGCGCGTTTACTCGCGAGATGAGTTCCATCATGCCGAAGGGTTTCGCCAGGTAGTCGTCGGCGCCGGCATCGAGCCCGGCCACCTTGTCCATCACGGCATCGCGCGCGGTGACCATAATCACCGGCACATCCTTGTGCTTGCGGACACGCCGCAGGACCTCCATGCCGTTGAGCTGCGGCAACAGCACATCGAGCAGAATCAGATCGTAGTCGCGCTCCAGCGCCAGGTCCACGGCGGTGCGGCCGTCGGCGGCGTGCTCCACCTGGTAGCCCTCGTGCTCCAGCTCGAGCGTCACAAAGCGGGCGATTTTTTCCTCGTCCTCTACGATCAGGATCCGTGCCATGCGTGCCCCCGTCTGCGATTACTTGTCGTCGTTCAGATTTTGCTTGATGTCGTCCGCGGCGTCGGCGGCGTGATTCATGAGGTTGTTGATGCTGCCGGGCACGTCGCCGTCGCTGTCGATGCGGTAGCGCATGCCAAAGAACAGGCCAATCAGCATCAGCCATATCGTGGCGCCCCAGGCAAACAGGGCGACGATGGGAATCAGGATGGGGATGTTGAGGATGATCGCATCGCGGCGCGTGGCGATAAACTTGGTGTCCAGGCTCAGGCGGAAGAGCTTTTTGAGGTACTCCCACACGCTGTCCATCTTCTTGGAGAAGTCGGTCTTTTCGCTCGATTTTTCGTAGGCGGCCTGCGCGGCGACCATCTCGGCCGAGGGCTCATCGACCGGCTCAGACTCGGTGGCGGCGTGCGCTGACGTGGTCTGGGTCTTACCCTGCGACTCGAGCCAAATGATGGCATCCAGAACGTTGCCGTCGGCGGCGTCGAGCGCAGCTTTGGCATCGGTGTAGCTCACGTTGCACTTGGTGCGGATGGTTTCAACTTTTTCGAGGTCGTCCATGACCTGTCCTTTCGTTCGATGGGCGCGACGCCGGGCGATCTGCCCGGGCGCGAGCGTTGCGTTCGGCGGCCTGCGTTGCGCGGCGCCGCCTCGCCCTTGGTCGAACTCTATAGTGCAGGTTATAGATTAAGCGATTCTTGAGCCAAGATTAATGTTGGATGAGTTTTTGGGTGGTGCGGGCACGGTCTTTTGGATAGCTAGCAGCGGGGTCTAATACTTTTCCGGAGAGGTGGACGAGTGAAATCGGGCCCCCGAAGCATCGGCACTTCGAGTATGTCGTTTCCTGCGGTTTCGGTGCTGGAATCCTGCGATTTTGCCGCCGAAAGATGCGGATGTTTCAGGGGTCTAAAACAGCCGTTCACTTCTCGTGAAAAGATTAGACCTCGATAGCGGGGGATGGGATGCCGGTGCAAAACGGCGTCAAGGGTTGGTCGAGCAGGTGGTTTCTCCATTGATGTCCGCACGGCATGGGACACTTACCCTGCCGCTCTGCTCTGCCGCGGCGGCATGTACCCAAACAACGACCCTCTAAGGAGTTCGATACCAATGAGCGATAACACCAAGCATCTCGCAAAGAAGTGCGTTGAGGACGCGGGGCCGTGCCTCGCGCTGTGCGTAGCCGGCGCAGCGGTCGCGCTGCTGGCTGTTCTGGGGCCGTTCGACGTGCTCCGAAGTGCCAGCTTTCTGCATGTTTACATGGCTCTTGCCGGCGCCACGATGACCGGCGGCGTGCTCGATCTGATCTTTTGGGTGTTTGACCCGTTTGGATGGAAGAGCGAGGGGTAGGTCCCAAAGGATGGAAGGGCTGGAACGGTTGACTTAGTGATCGTGCAGAATGTGGGCTAGCGACTTACAGGGAAGTGGTGATCCGATGACGGTCTATGTGACGGGCGATATTCACGGCGGCGTCGACATGCAAAAGCTTCGCGACTGGGATCTTGGGGATGGTCTGACAAGTGACGACTATCTCATCATCGCGGGCGACTTTGGCTTTCCGTGGGATTTCTCTGCCGAGGAATGTGCCGACATCGCCTGGCTGGAGTCGCGCCCCTATACCGTGCTGTTTGTCGACGGCAACCACGAGCGTTTCGATCACTGGTCGGAGCGCCCCATGGAGCTGTGGCACGGCGGCCTGACGCAGCGTCTGTCGGACACCTCGCCCATCCGATGCCTGACGCGCGGTGAGGTTTTTGAGCTCGACGGCTCAACGATCTTTACCATGGGCGGCGCCACGAGCGTGGATAAGGAATACCGCATTCCGTATTCCAGCTGGTGGCCGCAGGAGCTGCCGGACGAGCGCAACTTTGAGGAGGCGCGGGCAAAGCTCGACAGCGTGGGTTGGAAGGTCGACTATGCGATCACCCATACCTGCTCCACGCGCATGCTTTCGCCCACGCTTTACCCGGCACCTGGCTGGAATTATCCCGATGTCGATCGACTCACCACGTTTTTCGACGAGCTGGAGGACCACCTGGACTACAAGCGCTGGTACTACGGGCATTTTCATCGTGACGCCAACCCAGCCGAGTGCCACACCGTGCTCTACGACTGTATTGTCCGCCTGGGCGACGAACTCCAGCCCTGGGATGTCGCGTAGGGGCGGGGTGGCTGGCTACTCGACCGTTACAGTGATGTTTTCCCGATGCGTGCGGATAACATCCCAGCTAAAGTGCTCGACCAGCTGCTCGGCAGAGCGCGGTGTGGCGTCCGGCGCGATGCCTGTTTGCCCGGCGAGCCAGCCCAGTAGTGCCTCGGGCGCGCCAAAGCGGGTGCGGAGCTCGCCCAGGTCCAGGTCGCGGTCGCGCTTGGAAAGGCGGCGGCCATCCGGCGACATGAGCAGCGGAATGTGCGCGTAGTGCGGCGTGGGCAGTCCCAGCAGATGTTGCAGATAGATCTGGCGCGGCGTGGAACCAAG
>UQTD01000108.1 GCA_900543845.1 uncultured Collinsella sp. | reverse complement strand
GACGATTGAACGTCAGATTGCCGCTTAGGGGCGTTTGCAGCGTCGAGCCGTTACGGCGTTTGGTAAAACGCCGTAACCCTACAGTTCAGTCACGACAACGCTGTTGTAGACCTCGTCCCAGCGATCCATGACCAGGTGACCGGTCTTAGGATCCATGGCGTTGAGCTTGCCACAGGCATTGGCGGTCTTGAGCACCGTGACGTCGTCGGCACCAGCTGCAATGGCATGCGCAAAGCCGGCGATGGTCGAGTCGCCGGAACCCGTCGCGTTCACAGCTTCAATCGCGGGAGTCTTGGCGCGGAACGCACGGCCCTCATGGAAGCCCACCGAACCGGCGGCGCCCATCGAGACGACAACCCAGGGAATACCAGCAAAGCGGCCATCAGCGGCAAGCGCCTCGCGCAGGGCATCGACATCATCGGTCGTAAAGGACGTACCCAGCAGGCCGTTAATCTCGGTCAGGTTGGGCTTTACGAGCTCAGGCTTAGCGTCGGACTCCAGCGCGGCCTCCAGCGATGCACCCGAGGTGTCGAGCAGCACCTTGGCGCCCGCCTCCTGGGCGATCTTGACGAGCTCGGCATAGTAGCCGGAATCGACGCCACGCGGCAGCGAGCCCGAAAGCGTCACAACGTCCACCTTCACTGCAAGCTCGGCGAACTTGGCCGTAAAGGCCTCGAGCTCGGCCGGGGCGATCTGCGGACCGCTCTCCAAAAGCTCGGTCTGATTACCCTCGTGCAGAATATTCAGGCAAATGCGCGTCTCACCGGCGATGGGCACAAAGTCGTTCTTGACGCCGTCGGCATCCATGAGCTCGACCATATAGGCACCCATGTGACCGCCAAGCAGGCCGGTCGCGAGCACGTCGTCACCTAGCTGCAGCAGCACGCGGCTCACGTTGAGGCCCTTGCCGCCAGCGGTCTTTTCGGGCGTCACGCGGTTGACGTCGTCGATAATCAGTTTATCGAGCTGATAGCGCGTATCAATCGACGGATTCATGGTAACGGTCAGAATCATGTTGAACTCCTGTTTAGAAAACCGGCCCGCGCCCCCTCACAGAAACGCGAGCCGTCAACGGACTAGTTAATTACGCCGGATACCCGCTAATCATGGTATTCGCCGCGGTCCCACTTCTCCAGGAACTCGTCAAAGAAGTGCGGGTCAGCCTGAGCCTCGGCGTCGGCCTTATTGCAGGCATCGATCTTGGCAATCAGGGCATCGTGCTCGGGAGTCTTGTCGTAGGGCTCCTCCAGGAAGGCAAGCATGATGTCGGCCATCAGGAACTCGCCGGTGATCTTGCCGCCAAAGCCCACGATGTTGGCATTGAGCTCGCGACGGGCATACAGGGCAGAGGTCATGTCGCGAACCAGGGCGCACCGGGCGCCGGGAACCTTGTTGACGGCGTTGGTGATGCCGATGCCGGTGCCGCACAGGGCCACGCCAAAGTCGGCCTTGCCGCTGGCAACAGCTTCGCCCACGGCCTTACCGTAGATGGGATAGTGCGTACGGGTGTGGCTGTAGGTGCCGCAGTCGAGCACCTTGTAGCCAGCCTGCTCCAGGCGGTCGGCCAGATAGATCTTCTCGTCCGTAACGATATGGTCGCAACCGATTGCGATGGTCTTCTTCATCAGAACGTCCTTTCGTCTGAATTCACAAGTTGAGGTAGAAGTTCGAGTTCTCGGTGGCTCTCGTTAGGCCATCTTGTTGAGCATGTCGACACGGATCTGGTGACGGCCGCCGGCGTACTGCGCACGCAGGAACTCGCGGGCGATTTTCTTGGCGACCTCGGTGCCCACAACGCCCGGGCCCATGGTGACCATGCGCGAGCCGTTGTGCTCGCGGGTCATGTAAGCGGAACGCTCATCGGAAATGTTGGCGACGACCATGCCCTTGATCTTGACGGCGGCCATATAGGAGCCGACGCCGTACTTATCGAATGCGAAGCCCTGGGAATCCTTGTGCTCCAGCAGGTCCTTGGCAACGGCGGTCGCGGAATCGACAAAGTCCGCGGCAGGGGTCTCGGAATAGTCGACGACCTCGTGACCGTCGGCGATGAGCATCTCCTTGATGGACTCCTTCATCGACATACCGTCGGCATCGGAAGCGATTACAACCCTCATGACATCCTCCTTGAGAGATACGCTGGCGCGTAGTTTCTGTTTGGAAGTGTTGAATCGCGATCAGGTCCGGGCATCTGAATGTGCGGTTCTTCACTGTTCATGTTTATTTGAACACATTCGAACATCGACTGCAACAACTATTTGTTTGTCTTTGTTCTTTTTTGAACAAAGACCGTTCGCGAACGACTGTTGACCGTTTGGGATCGTGAAAGCTTCGTCCTGGCACGTCTTCAACAAACAAAAGGGACGGCCGAGAACGAGTCTCGGCCGTCCCTTTGCGGTATGCCCCAGCAAATACAGCTGTTTTAGCTACTCGGCCTGCCTACCCTTTTTGGTGTGCTTGGACGGAGCGCTCAGAAAGCGGCCCGTTAAATAGTTCGCCGGGCCGGAAATATCGATCCCCAGCAGCGTGTGTCCCAGCCACAGAAACGCTGCGAGCACCAGCAATGGGATAACACACGAGGTCACGATCATCACGATGACGCCTTCGATCAGATCGGTCACCTGCTGCACAATTTCATCGGTCATCTGCTTGGCACCGCTGGTCACCGACGTGACGAGGCCCGAGGCGCCGTCGGCAAGCTGCTCAAGCACATTCTTGGACTCCGTGGACTCGGTCTTTTTCTTGCTTGCTTTGGAGCTGTCGCTATCTGCCGCACCCGCAGCGTCGGCCGCCTTTTGCTCGGCCGCTTCAATGCTCACTCGATATGTTTCATCGACCTTTTGCGACACCCATACACTTGCAGGCACCAACGCCATGCCAATTATGGCGACCACCAGCACGCGAGTCGCCACGCGGCGCAGGACGGAGCTCGTACTCCAGCGCCCGTGAATGCCAAGTGAGATCGCGAAGACCACCAGCGCAAACGGGATCAAGATGCCCAAGCCAAGCGACCACAAAATGGTCAACAGGTATTTCTCGAGATAGAGCACGGCAAGCACGATGCCCAAGTTACCCGAAAGCTGCGCGAGCTGCTCGGCGACCGGCGTACCCGTATCACCCGGCAGCGCGGTAATACCCGCAGACAGCGCCACGCACGAGGTCGTGAGCGCCAGTACGTTACCTTTCTTTTGATCGATGACCTCGATGGTGGAGTCCCAAGTTTTGGTATCGGCGAAATGCGGACGAGCTACAAAGCCCGACAGCAGCGCCAGTACCACGAGCGCAACGATAAAGCCAATCTGCAGCTTTTTGTTTGCGCACACGACATCGGACAGGCTGGGCTGCAGCTCGGTTACCATCGTGTGCTCGGTTATCTGGACAGGACGCCCATGAGCCATCTCGTGCGTGCCTCTCTTTTGAATCGATCCGTTGTCCGGCATTTGGATACCTCCTCAGTCCGGCCTGTATTGCGGATGGAAGTATACCCACCCATCGAAAAACCGAACGGGAGGGCGTGCAGAAGCTTCATAACGCTGCTAGTCGAATAGTGCCATTTCAAAACTATGCCGGTTTACTACGGTAAAACCGATAGGACCGACCACATTTGCTATTAGCAGAAAATGACAAGCTTTCTACCTGCGGCTTTGATAACGCCGTTCTTTCCATAGTTGAAAGAATGCGATTCATCGTAGTAAACCGGCATAGTTTTGTAACCGACAGGCCGAGTCGGCACCGCAGCAAACCTAATGACCCGTTTTCTTCCATCCTCAAAGGATCAGATGCATGGCAGGAGTGTCCCTAACTGCCGGCAGATAAGGAACGTCCCCGAGTGCCGGGTAAACAGAAAAAGCCCTATCGCGGGTATGAACTGCCTCCCATTTCTTGGACATGAGAAATGGGAGGCTTTCTTTATGCGCG
>UQTD01000107.1 GCA_900543845.1 uncultured Collinsella sp. | reverse complement strand
CAGGCGCAGGCGCGCTCACCACGACGGGCTCGGGCTCGGCGCCGGCGGGCACGTCGGCAACACCGGCCGCGCGCAGCTCTTCTAGGCTCTCGAGCGTACCCTCGATATCCTCGTGCGTCTCTTCAAATTCGGCTGCAACGCCCAGGAATTCCTGAATGTTCTCGGCGCGGCTCTCGGACTCCATGGTGCCCTCGGCGCGGAATGCCTGCAGCAGGCCCGTCTTGTCGACAATCATCTCGACGACGTCCTTGAGCTCGCCGTCCATGCGACGACCCTCGCGCACCAGCGCCACAAAATTCGACAGGCCGTTGCGCACCTTGGCGCTAAACATGCCCGTCTCGGCGCACGCGATCTCGCAGGCCTGGAAGAACGAGCAGCGGTTGTCGCGTGCCAGCTGTTCGATCTTTTGGATCGAGGTGGAGCCGATACCGCGGCGTGGCGTGTTGATGACGCGCTTGACGCTCATCTCGTCGGCCGGGTTCACGATCATCTTGAGATAAGCCATGACATCGCGGATCTCAGCACGGTCGAAGAATCGCGTGCCGCCCACGATCTTGTAGGGCACGCCCGCGCGCAGGAACATATCTTCGAGGATACGCGACTGGGCGTTGGTGCGGTAGAACACGGCGATGTCGTCGTAACTCGTGCCCTTGGCATGCAGCTTTTCGATCTCTCCGGCAATCCAGCGACCCTCGTCGCGCTCATCGCTCGCCTGGAAGGCCTGAATCTTCTCGCCATCGCCCTCGGCCGTAAACAGGCGCTTGTCCTTGCGCTGAGAGTTGTGGCGCACCACGGCGTTGGCGGCGCTCAGGATATGGCCCGTAGAGCGGTAGTTCTGCTCCAGCTTGACGGTCTTGCAGTTTTTAAAGTCCTTCTCAAAGTCCAGGATATTGGTGATGTCGGCGCCGCGCCAGCTGTAAATGGACTGGTCATCGTCGCCCACGACCATGAGGTTTTGGTACTTGGCGGCCAGCAGGTTGGCGATTTCGTACTGGACGTGGTTGGTGTCCTGATACTCGTCGACGCTAATGTAGCGGAAACGCTCTTGGTACTTGTCGAGCACCTCAGGGCGGGTGCGCAGCAGCTCGAGCGTGCGCACGAGCAGGTCGTCGAAGTCCATCGCATTGGCGGCGCGCAGGCGGCGCTCCAGCTCCAAGTAGACCTGTGCGGCCTTTTTATCGTTGGGGCTATCGGCGGACTTGAGCATGTCCTCGGGGCCGATCATGGCGTTTTTGGCCGAGCTGATCTTGCTGCGGATCATGTTGATGGGGAACTGCTTTTGCTCAATGCCGAGCGCCTGCATAATGTCACGCACCATGCGCTTTGAGTCATCGTCATCGTAGATGGTGAACTGGCCGGTGTAGCCCAGCAGGTCGGCGTCCTCGCGCAGCATGCGCACGCACATGGCATGGAAGGTGCACACCCACATACCGCGGGTGCCGCTGGGGATGAGCGCTGCCAGACGCTCGCGCATCTCGGCCGCAGCCTTGTTGGTAAACGTAATGGCAAGAACCTGCCAAGGCTTAACACCCAGGTCGCCGAGCATATGTGCGATGCGGAAGGTCAAGACGCGGGTCTTGCCCGAGCCGGCGCCGGCGAGCACCAGCAACGGGCCCTCGGTGGTCAGAACTGCCTCGCGCTGGGCGGGATTAAGACTGTCGATGTCGACGAGCGGCTTGGCGGGTTTGGGTGCCGGCGCGGGAGCGTCGTAGATGTCGAGCGGAACGAGCTCGGGCTCCGGCGCAGCAGGGGCGGTGTATGCATCGAGCGGCACGGGTTCCGGCGCGGGCGGCACGGGTACCGCGGCGTTCTTTTCCCAGGGCAAGGGCTGGGTCATGGGCGACTCCTCATCTGACGGACGGCGCGCCTGCGGGCAGCGCCATAGTTTGAGCCGTACCAGTATACCGAGCCGTGCGGACACCGACGCAAATCACACCACGACTCCGTGCGTCACCGTCAGGACCGCCCCAGCGAATTTGGCGCAATGGGGTCAGGTTGGTCTGCACCATGTTGCTGCAAAGTAACCCGGCCCCAATGCACCAATCAGGGAGTCGCCGATGTCATGGCAGCAGCAGCGAGCGGCGGCCAGGGCGAACAAATTGGCATGAAAAGAGGGCGGCATAGACCTTTTGGCCATGCCGCCCTCTTTGAATGACAAGTTGTCGTTCTGGCCGCCGCGCAGCGTCAACCAAGTTACAGGCCGAGCATAGGCTCCAGGACAAAGAAGTATGCGAGTACCACGATGCCCAGGATGATGCGGTAGACGCCGAAGCACTTGAAGTCATGACGGCGGACGAAACCCATAAGCCACTTGATGGCGATAAGCGAAACCACAAAGGCGACGACGCAGCCCACGCCCAGGATGGCGATCTCGTTGGTGCCGAAGGTACCGCCTTTAATAAAGTACTTGACCAGCTTGAGCGCGCTCGCGCCAAACATAACGGGAATGGCCAGGAAGAACGTGAACTTAGACGCCACCGAGCGCGTGCAGCCCAGCAGCAGGCCGCCGATGATGGTGGAGCCGGAGCGCGATGTGCCCGGAATCAGCGAAAGCACCTGGAAGCAACCGATACCCAGCGCGGTCTTCCAGCTCAGGTCCTCGAGCGTAGTGATGGAGCCAAAGTCCAGGTTATCGTCATCGTCTGCAGCGGCAGCCGCAGCGGGAGTGGCAAAATGCGCACCAGCGGGGCGTCCGCCCGCCACCACGGCACGCGGACCAAACGAACCGGCAAGAGCGGCCTGGTCGCGCTTGTTCGCGCGCCAGTTCTCAATCACGATAAACAGCACGCCGTACACAATGAGCGCCAGCGCCACGACGGGAGCATTATAGAAATGCTCCTCCATCCAGTCGTTAAGCGGCAGACCGATCGCCGCGGCGGGAATACAGCCGAGCACAATCTTGCCCCACAACACCCAGGTGTCACGACGGCCCTCCTTGCCCTTGCTGGGGGAAAACGGATTAAGGTCGTAGAAGAACAGGACGCAGACGGCCAAAATGGCGCCAAGCTGAATCACGACCAGGAACATATTCCAGAACGTCTCGCTCACGTTCATCTTGACGAACTCGTCCACCAAGATCATGTGACCGGTCGACGAAACAGGCAGCCATTCTGTGATGCCCTCGACCAGGCCCATGAAGGCAGATTTTAGAAGCTCGATGATATCCAAAGGGACCCCCTCGTTAGACACCCGCCGATATTGTTCTGCGGACGGTTGCGGGCGATGTCCCATTATCAACCGTTCGGCCGCGACCGCGCCCACCCTTACCAAAAAACTTGCCCGTTCACAGAATTGCGAGCGGTCAAACCCAAATCCTTGGGTATAACTGCAACAAGATAAAGTGTCCGGCGGCCACGCATCCGCGCCCGCCCGATGCACGAGCCCCAAGCCCGTGCGATAGACCAAGGAGGAAACCATGAACGAGGGCTACACCAAGGTATTTGTTTCACTCGACGGTACTGAGCAGCAGGATTTTGTGCTCGCACGCGCCATCAAGGTCGCCGCGAACAACGGCGCCAAGCTGATTATCGGCCACGTCATCGATTCCACGGCACTCGAGAGCGCCGGTTCCTATCCGGTTGATCTGGTCAACGGCCTGGAGGAGGCATTTAAGAACTCCATCGCCAAGCAGCTCGAAGAGGCCAAGGCCAATCCCGACATTCCCGAGGTCGAGGTCATGATTCGCGCCGGCCGTATTCGCGAGACGCTCAAGGACGAGATGCTCGACGTGGTCAAGCCCGACCTGGTGCTCTGCGGCGCTCGCGGCCTGTCCTCGATCAAGTATGCGCTCCTGGGTTCGATTTCGACGTTCCTGCTGCGCAACACCGACTGCGACATCTTGGTCGTGAAGTAGCGTTGCTCCCACCGGCCGCGGGGCCTGCGGGGTTTCCACGGGCACGTCCTCGCCGCGTTGCGGCTGCGGGATGTGCCCTTAGGAAACCCCTCCCGGCCCCGCGGCCTTCGCAGCCTTACTTCAGCGAGTTGGCTGATAAAAGATGGCGTG
>UQTD01000106.1 GCA_900543845.1 uncultured Collinsella sp. | reverse complement strand
GCGGGCGAGCGCCCACGGTGACGTGCCAGGAGCCGTCCCACCAGGCGGCGGTGACGTTCAGCGAGGGGAAGTCGGTCGCGGCCTTGCGCACGGCCTCATAGCTCGCGCGGTAGTCGTGCTTAACGACCGCGACGCGCTCGATCACGTCGCGCACGTAGCCCATCCGCACGAACTCGGCGAGCGGCACGCGGCCGGCACCCGTCAGCTCAACATACGAATCGAGCGCCAGGAACGCCGAGAGCACGTCCGAGAAGCCAAAGCGACCGTAGATGCTTCCGCCCACCGTGGCGGTGTTGCGCAGCTGCACGCCCACGATGTCATGGACGGCGAACTCAAAGACATGGTTGACAAGCGCATTGAGCTCGGAATGGCGCTCGAGCTGGCGCAGGGTGCACATGGCACCGATGCGAAACTCGGTCTCGGTCTCCTCGATCTGATCGAGTCCGCAGGCCGAAAGGTCAATTGCCGTCGCCACACGACGCGAACCCAGACGCATCCAGATGCCGCCGCCCACAATCTTGTTGTTGCGGTTTTTCTGCAAGAGCTCATAGGCTTCGGCCGCGTTTCCAACACGGACGTAGGTACCGAACTTGAGCACGTTCTCCCCCATCTCTCCACTTGTCCAGTACTTTTAAGTGTACCAAACGAGGGGCCGCACACCGTTTTAGGACAAAATCCACCCACCCATCCATAACTTGCGGTGAAATACGGACTGATTAGCCGTTCTAGGACGCTAAACAGTCCGTATTTCACCGCAAGTTATGAAGAGTCCTCCGGGATAGAAAAGGCTCCCAGCCGGATAGCTGGGAGCCTCATCGCATGCTATATCGAGCGAAGATTTAGCAGACGCCCTGGGCGAGCATGGCGTCGGCAACCTTCAGGAAGCCGGCGATGTTGGCGCCCATGACAAAGTTGCCCTCCTCGCCGTACTTCTTGGCGGTGTCGTCCACGTTGTGGAACATGCCGCGCATGAGCTGCTCGAGCTTGCCGTCGACCTCCTCGAAGGTCCAGGACAGGTGCTCGGCGTTCTGGCTCATCTCCAGGCCGGACACGAGCACGCCGCCGGCGTTGGCAGCCTTACCGGGCATAAAGGCGACGCCGTTCTCCTGGAAGTAGGTCGTGGCCTCGATGGTCGTGGGCATGTTCGCGCCCTCGCCGACCACCTTGCAGCCGTTGGCGACGAGCGCCTGGGCGTCCTCGAGCAGCAGCGTATTCTCACGAGCGCAGGGCAGCGCGATGTCGCAGGGCAGCTGCCACACGCCGCGGCCGTCGCCCTCGTGCCACACGGCGTTGGGCTTCTCGTCAACGTACATAGCGAGCGTGACGCCCTTGTCGTGGCCGGAGCGCTTCTTGTTGTAGACATGCTCAAGCACGGTGTAGTCGATGCCGTCGGGATCCTCGACCCAGCCGTGGGTATCGGAGCAGGCCAGGACCTTGCCGCCGAGCTGGGAGACCTTCTGGACCGCGTAGATGGCGACGTTACCGGAGCCATGAACGACGACGTTCTTGCCCTCGAAGGAGTCTCCGCGGCTCTTGAGGTACTCGTCCACAAAGTAGGCCAGACCGTAACCGGTGGCCTCGGTACGGGCGAGCGAGCCGCCAAAGGAGAGGCCCTTGCCGGTAAGGACGCCGGTCCACTCGTTGGTCAGGCGCTTGTACTGACCGAACAGGTAGGCAACCTCGCGGCCGCCAACGCCCAAGTCGCCGGCGGGAACGTCGGTGTTGGGGCCGATGTGGCGATAGAGCTCGGTCATGAAGGACTGGCAGAAGTGCATGATCTCGTTGTTGGACTTGCCCTTGGGGTCAAAGTCGGAGCCGCCCTTGCCGCCGCCCATGGGAAGGGTGGTCAGGCTGTTCTTGAGGATCTGCTCCAGGCCCAGGAACTTGAGCATACCCAGGGTGACCGTCGGGTTAAAGCGCAGGCCGCCCTTGTAGGGTCCAATGGCAGAGTTGAACTCGACGCGGTAACCGCGGTTGACCTGAACCTTGCCCTGGTCGTCGACCCAGGGAACACGGAACATGACGATGCGCTCGGGCTCGACGAGGCGCTCAAGCAGGGCGGCCTCCTCGTACTCGGGATGGGCGTCGAGCGCCGGCTGGATGGTGCCGAGGATCTCGGTCGCGGCCTGGATGAACTCAGGCTGCTCGGGATAGCGGGCCTTGAGCTCGTCGAGAACTTTCTGCGTGTAGCTCATGCTTCCTCCAATGATGGGAAACGAAAATGTCGGTCGCGGCACCCCATGCGCCGCGAGCTTTATCGAGTATGGATAATATCGCACTGTTGCAGCAAAGTTTCGCATAAGCCGACGAGCAGATGTTTCGTTTTGATTACGATGCAGGTAGAAGCGTTTTTGAGCACCTGACGTGCAAAACCTGTGTTTCAAACCTGTTTCGTCCACGTGTTCCAAACCACCACATTGGGGACAGGCACCTTTGTGGTGGTTTGGGTGGTTAGAGGACGAGTTGATGGTAGTCGGCGGGGGTTACGCGGCCTTCGGTAGCAGCGCGGAAGGCGGCGAGCGCATCGCCCGAGAACGGCATGGCCCAGCACAGACCGCAGCCAGCGGTGATGGAACCGGGCAGCGGCATAATGCGCCCGGGCACACCGGCATCCAGGCACAGCTGCTCGCATTCCATCACATCGAAGGTGCTATCGAACGAAACGATGATCTTGCGTTCATGGTCGAGGGCATCGCCGGACGGGCCTTCGCGGTGTGCCTCACGATACGCCGCAGCGGCCGCTTCCTCTTCCGCAGTATGTCCACAGCCACCGCAGCCGCAGGTACAGGGCTCGGAACCATCGCAAGTGCAAGGCTCTCCCGTGTCGGGACAAATATCGTGAGGCATGGCAACTCCAATCGTCTAGGCGAGTAACTCGGCCGCCGCAAACTCCTCGGGCGTATTGACGTTCTCGAAGCAGAGCGTCGAACCCGCGGACTTAACGATCTGCGGCTCATCCATATAACCAGCTTGAACGCGATTGATCAGGCAGCGAATCCGCTGGCGGTCGCAGGCGAGCAACTCTTGGGCAACCGGCGCACACGCGTCACGGCACCAGACGGCGCAAAGCGGCTCAATGCCACGCTCCTCGCGCGGCACGAATACATCGAGCGCCTCGGCCTCAACATGATCGGCAAGCGCGCCGATGAGCTCCGGCGAGACAAACGGCATATCGCAGGCGACGATCGCCACGAGCGGCAATCGGGCCGCGGCCAACGAGCTCGCGATGCCACGCATGGCACCTGCCGAGCCTTCAAGGTCCGCCACCACACGCGGCACCAGGCCGCCAAACGTGCGCTCCTCAAGATAGGCAAGCTCGCTGGGACGCGATGTCGTCACGACCAACTCGCCGGCAACTGGCGCCAGCCGGCCCAGCACGCGCTCGATGAGCGGCTCGCCGCAAAACGCCATGCGCGACTTATCGCAGCCCATGCGCGAGGACAGCCCGCCCGCCTGGACGACACAAGAAAGATTGGCCCGTCTTACGGTAGTCATACGGCAAAACACCCCCATCGGCACATTCAAAACCCGGTGCACGAAGCTAAATACCGCCGCCGAAATAGCGGCGCTACGAAAAGCTCGTGCAAAAACAAAACAGCGCCTTTGCGGCACGCAGCAAGACCGCGAGCACAAAAGCGCTGGTAGCGTATGGCGGGAACGTATGTGAATCGAACACATCCAAGACGTTTTGCACGCCTCGCAACGGTTTTGAGGACCGCGGAGCCCACCGGAGCCCATCCGTTCCCAAGTGCGGCGATATTTTACCAAACCGAGCAGGCCCCATCCCAAAAAGACGAACAAGAAGTTGCGGTGGAATAGTTCCCGGTTTTGCGGACAAAGCCTCCAACTAGGAACTATTTCACCGCAACTGAGGGGGCGGAGCGGTATGACCGATCTAGCGTAGGGATCTCAGGCCGCCGGCATCCTTGTCGAGGACTGTAAAGCGTACGGCGTCTAGATGCTCAAGGATGCTGATGGCGCGCTTGCGCGACACACCTAGGGCCTCGCGCAGGGCGCTCGTGGTGGCGGCACCGCCGGCAGCCTCGATAGCGGCGGCAACGAGCTCGCGCGCAT
>UQTD01000105.1 GCA_900543845.1 uncultured Collinsella sp. | reverse complement strand
AAATGCGCGCCCGGCCCCACTTCTAAGTTGCGGTGAAATAGGGACTGTTTTTGCTGGCAAAAGGCCTAATTAATCCCTATTTCACCGCAAGTTTTAATCAGTTGCTGGGATTACTTCACCTCGACGGGCTTGGCTCCGGGATAGCGGTCCTCAAAGTCCAGGCGATACTTGCTGTCATTGGTGCCCGCCACGTTGTCGCGCGACAGCGGCGCCACGATCTCGTTCTTATGGTCTGCGGGCTTTGCGTACTTTAAGCTGATTTCCCAGGCATCGCAGATCGCATCGATGCGGTGATCCAGGTCGTCGTACAGAGCAATGATGTCCTTCCACGAGCTGTAGTTCTTAGAGCTTGTGGGGACGTCCAGGTCCTCGACGATATCGTAGTACTGCTCGATGGTGTCTTCCGTGCGCTCGGCGACGTCGGCGAGATTTTGACGGGCGGTACGGTCCTCTTCCAGATAACCGCCATTGAACGCCTCTGCGCAGGCACGGACCTGGTTATCGAGATCTTCGAGCAGGTCGTAGTATTCGCTCAGGCGACGGTAGAGGTTTTGCTCGGAGAGGGTCGCCTGGCTGCCATCCTCGTCATCATCGTCGTCATCGTCAAAAAGGCTATTGGGGTCGTCGAGAGGCTTGAGGTCATCATCGTCAACATCATGGTGCAGCTTAGTAATCTCGGCAGTCGTTTGCGTGGCGGCGTTGTCGAAAGGCTTGATCACAAAAAAGATGACCAAGGCGATGATAATTGCCACGAGCACAACGATAACGGCGATAAGCGCCTTGGTGCTGCTCTTTTTGGCGGCGGGGGCCTGCGGTGAATCAGGCGCGTACGTAGATGCCGGTTGCTGTTGGGGCGGGGTGTCCGCGACGGGTATGCGCTGCGTCGTTTCGACCGCTGCGGGGCTGGCGGCGGGGTCGGGGCGATAGGCGAGGGGGTCGTCCGGCTTAGCTTGCGGCGTATCGAGGAAGCCGGTCTGCTCAAACGCGGGTTGGCCATTGCTTGCGGTTGTCTGCTCAACGGGTGCACCGCATGAGGTGCAGAACTTGGCATCATCTGCAAGAAGTTTGCCGCACGAGGCGCAATACCGAGACATTGCCACTCCTTTCGCCACATTTCAAATCAATACGACGATTATACCCAGCGCTCAAAAAAGTCGGCAGCTAGGGACGTTCCTTTTCTGCCGGCACTTTAGGAACGTCCCTAGCTGTCGCCTAGTCATTTAAGAGCGTCCCCAATGACTACCCAATGACTAGGCCCGATTTGGGGCGCGCCTGCCCCTGGGGTATCATGGCTTGGTTGATATATCTGCATTTACGCGCCTTGTAGGAAGGGGCTGCGCCCATGGCTTTTGAGCCCGCTCAACATAGCTTTATCACGCTCGAGGGCGTCGACGGTGCCGGTAAGTCCACGCAGACGCGCCTGCTTGCCCGCGCGCTCGAGCTCGCTGGCCACCAGGTTGTGAGCCTGCGCGAACCGGGCGGCACCGCCATCAGCGAAAAGATCCGCGCTCTGCTGCTCGACCCCGCCAATACGGCGATGGGCGACACCTGCGAGTTGCTGCTCTACGAGGCAGCGCGCGCCCAGTTGGTGCACGAGGTCATCGCGCCCGCCCTCGCGGCCGGCAAGGTGGTTCTGTGCGACCGCTTCTACGATTCCACGACCTGCTACCAGGCATTTGCCGACGGCCTCGATCGCCAGATGGTGCGCGATGCCAACAACCTGGCCGTCGCGGGGACGCACCCGGCGCTCACGCTCGTCTACCACATCACGCCCGAGCAGGCGGCGCTACGCATGGCAGCCCGTGGCGCGGCAGATCGCATGGAGGCAAAGGGCATGGCATTCCAGGAGCGTGTCTACCAGGGCTTTTGCGCAATTGCTGCCGAGGAGCCAAACCGCGTAAAGCTTATCGACGCCACCGCGCCCATCGAGGAGGTCTTCGGGAAGACGGTCGAGCAGGTTCGCGCGTACGGTCTCGACATTCCGCAAGACGCCGTCGTCGCCGCGCTTGCCAAGGAGGCCGAGTAACATGGCCCCCGCTCAGGCAAGCCTGCTGGCCAAGCTCGACACCCAACAGCGCGTGCGCGATTTTTTGACCAACGCCGTCGCCAGCGGCCGTGCATCGCACGCCTACCTGTTTTTGGGCGCTCCCGGCGCCGGCAAGCTCGATGCCGCATGGGCGCTCGCCCAGGCCTTCCTGTGCGAGCAGGACGGCTGCGGCGCATGCGACAGCTGCGTGCGCGTTGCGCGGCACACACACCCCGACGTGCACTATTACACGCCTGAGAGCGCCACGGGCTACCTCATTGCCCAGACCCGCGAGCTACTCGACGACGTGCCGCTGGCGCCCATCCGCGCTAAGGCCAAGGTCTACATCATCGACCGTGCCGAGCGGCTGCGCGCTAACACCGCCAACGCACTGCTCAAGACACTCGAGGAGCCGCCCGAGGGCGTTATGTTTATCTTGCTGGGCACCTCGGCAGACGTGATGCTGCCCACCATCGTGAGCCGCTGCCAGTGCGTGCCGTTTCGGCTGGTGTCGCCCGCCGTGGCCGCGCGTGCCGTGAGTCGCGCGACGGGTCAGGACCTCGCGCGTTGCCGCATGGCGGTCGCCGTGGCGGGGAGCCCCACGCGCGGCATCGAGTTCCTTAAGAGTGCCGAGCGCCAGGATGCTCGCCGCCAGATGGTCCGCGCCATCGATTCTCTCATCGCTGCCGACGAGGCCGATGTGCTCAGTCGCGCCAAGTCGCTCATCGTCGCCGTCAAGGCGCCGCTCGCCGAGGTCAAGTCCACGCAGGAAAAGGTGCTCGAGCAAAACGCCGATTACCTGTCGCGTGGAGCATTGAAGCAGCTTGAGGACCGTAACAAGCGCGAACTCAACGCGCGCGAGCGTTCGGGTATCATGGAAGCGCTGGCGAGCGCACGGACGCTCATGCGCGACGTGCTGCTGACACTTCAGGACGAGGCGGCCGACGTCGTGAACGAAGACGTGCGCGACACGATCGGTCGGCTTGCCGCCGCGACGAATGTTGCGGGTGCCACCCGGGCGCTCGAGGCGGTCGCGACCGCCGAGCGCAACATCGCCAGAAACGTTACTCCCCAGCTGGCCATCGAGGTCATGCTGTTCGATATCAGGAAGGCACTGAAATGCCGTTAGTCGTACCCGTTAAGTTTACCTACGCCTCGCGCGACCTGTGGTTCGACCCGCAGGATCTGGATATCCTCGAGGCCGATTATGCCATTTGCTCCACCGAGCGCGGAACCGAGATCGGCCTGGTCACGGCCGACCCCTTCGAAGTGCCGCAGGACGAGATCGGCCAGCCGCTCAAGCCCGTGCTGCGCGTGGCGAGCGACATCGACCTGCAACTTGCCGACGACCTGGCCATCCAGGGCGACGAGGCGATGGTTGATTTCCGCCGTCTCGTCAAAGAGCTCGACCTCGAGATGAAGCCGGTCGGCGTCGAGTACCTGTTTGGCGGCGAGAAGGCCGTGTTCTATTTTGCGGCCGAGGAGCGCGTCGATTTTCGTCAGCTCGTCAAGGACTTGTCCTCGACGCTGCACATTCGCGTCGACATGCGCCAGATTGGCGTGCGCGACGAGACCCGCCTGGTGGGCGGCTATGCCCAGTGCGGCCAGGAGCTCTGCTGCACGCGCTTTGGCGGACAGTTTGAGCCGGTTTCGATCCGCATGGCAAAGGAGCAGGACCTGCCGCTCAACTCGTCCAAGATTAGTGGCGTCTGCGGCCGCCTGATGTGCTGCCTGCGCTACGAGTTCGAGGCGTACAAGGACTTTAAGAGCCGCGCGCCCAAAAAGAAGACGCTTATCGATACGCCGCTTGGCAAGGCGCGTATCCAGGAGTATGACACGCCGCGTGAGCAGCTGGTGCTGCGCCTGGAGAACGGCAAAGTCTTTAAGGTCAACCTGGCCGATATGACGTGCTCGGAGGGCTGCAAAAAGAAGGCCGCCGAGCAGGGCTGCAACTGCCGCCCCGACTGCGTGACGCGCGACGTGCTCGAGCGCATCGAGTCGCCCGAGATGCGTCTGGCGCTCATGGAGCTCGACCGCGAGAACGGCGTCGACGTGGGCGATGGCCTGTCGAGCGCCGACCGTCTTGCCGGCACGTCGATGCCCAAGCGCCGTCGTCGCGATGCCGATTCCGATGCCCGCGCT
>UQTD01000104.1 GCA_900543845.1 uncultured Collinsella sp. | reverse complement strand
GGAGGACGGAGCTGAGGCCGAATAAATCAATTTGCGAAAGAATCTTGACGGTACCTCTCCATACGCCTCTACAAAAACCTGTACCTTTTTGCACAACAAAAAAGCCGCTCTAACCAGCGGCCTTTCTTCTATAGACAACAAAAAAGGCGACCGCCCGCGAGGACGATCGCCTTTGTTAATTCTTGTGTTGATTGTGCTAGGCGCGAGTCTTGATCTCCTCGGTCACCTTGGCAACGAACTCGTCAACGCTCATCTGAACGGTCTCGTTGGAGCGATCGCGGACGGAGATGTTGCCGGCCTCGACCTCTTTCTCGCCCAGGATGAGCATGTAGGGCACGCGGTCGATGCTGCGGGCCTCGCGGATCTTGTAGCCGATCTTCTCGTCGCGGTCGTCGCAGACCACGCGAATGCCGGCCTCCTCCAGCTTAGCGCACACCTCGTGGGCGTAGTCGCGGCTCTTCTCCGAGACGGGAAGCGCCTTGACCTGCACGGGAGCCAGCCAGGTGGGGAACTTGCCTGCAAAGTGCTCAATCAGAATACCGATGAAGCGCTCGATGGAGCCAAAGCATACGCGGTGCAGCATGATGGGGCGCTTCTTGGTGCCGTCGGCGTCCACGTACTCCAGATCAAAGTTGAGCGGCATCTGGAAGTCGAGCTGGACGGTACCGCACTGCCAGGTACGGCCGAGCGAGTCCTCCAGGTGGAAGTCGATCTTGGGGCCATAGAAGGCGCCGTCGCCCTCGTTGACCTCGTAGTCCATGCCCAGCTTCTCCAGAGCGGTGCGCAGGCCCTCCTCGGCGCGAGCCCAGTCCTCGTCCGAACCCATGGAGTCCTCGGGGCGAGTGGAAAGCTCAACGTGGTACTTAAAGCCAAACTTCTGGTACACGGAGTCGATGAGGTTGACCACACCCACGATCTCGTCGGTCAGCTGGTCGGGGCGCACAAACAGGTGGGCGTCGTCCTGGTTAAAGCAGCGCACGCGGAACAGGCCGTGCAGGGCGCCGCGCAGCTCGTGGCGATGCACCAGGCCAATCTCGCCGGCGCGGATGGGCAGCTCGCGATAGGAGTGCGGCTTGGATGCGTACACCAGCACGCCGCCCGGGCAGTTCATAGGCTTAATGCAGTACTCTTCGTCGTCGATAACGGTGGAGTACATGTTGTCCTTGTAGTGGTCCCAGTGGCCCGAGGTCTTCCACAGCTGCTTGTTCATGATGAGCGGCGTGGAGATCTCCACGTAGCCGGCCTTGTGGTGAATCTCGCGCCAGTAGTCCAGCAGCGTGTTCTTAAGAATCATGCCGTTGGGCAGGAAGAACGGAAAACCGGGGGCCTCGTCGCGCATCATAAAGAGGTCCATCTCGCGGCCGATCTTGCGGTGGTCGCGCTTCTTGGCCTCCTCCAGCATGTGCATGTGCTCGTCGAGCTCTTCCTTGGTGGCAAAGGCGACGCCGTTGATGCGGGTAAGCATCTTGTTGTCCTTGTCGCCCTTCCAGTAGGCGCCAGAGACGCCGGTGAGCTTAAAGGCCTTGAGGGCCTTGGTGTAGCAGATGTGGGGGCCGACGCACATGTCGATGTAGTCGCCCTGCTGATAGAAGGTGATGCGGGCGTCGTCGTCCAGGTCGCCGATGTGCTCGACCTTGTACTTCTCGCCGCGCTCCTCCATAAGGGCGATGGCCTCGGCGCGGGGCTTCTCGTACACGGAGAACTTGAGGTTCTCCTTGACGATCTTCTTCATCTCGGCCTCGATCGCGGGGAAGTCGTCCTCGCTGATCTTGACGCCCTCGGGCAGGTCGACGTCGTAGTAAAAACCGTTGTCGGTCGCGGGGCCGTAGGCAAAGTCGGCCTCGGGATAGAGGCGCTTGATGGCCTGCGCCATGATGTGCGCGGCAGAGTGGCGGATAACGTGCGTGACCTCGTCCTGCGGGAGCTCGGCCACCGAACCGTCATTGTAGAGTGCCTTCATGGGTATGTTTTCTCCTCTCGGATGCCTGATGCAAGTGCGTGCGATGCGCTCGGCGTTTTTGACTTGCATCATTATAGGCAGGTTGCCTTGGTATACAAGCGCCCGCCGCACCTTAATGGCACGGCGGGCGATTTTCTACGCATGCTTCATCGTGTGGGGGCGGGGTGAGCGTGCGTGCGGCGCACGTGGCTTACGACCGGCCCGGCGATGGATGCGTTACTGGATGCGAGTTCGGCAGTAGGGGCAGACCTTCCAGTGCGCGTCGAGCGGGCGATGGCAGCTGGGGCACACGTTGCGAACCTGAGTGTCACACACCGGGCAGACGACGAAGTCCTTCTCGATGGGCGCGCCGCACTGCGGGCAGGTGCCGTACTGGGCAAGCTGGCGCTCGCGAAGGGCCATGTCCAGCTCCTGCTCCTCGCGGTCGGCCGCGTAGGAATGCGGGCGCAGGACCAGGTAGGCGATGAGGCCCACAAACGGGATGAGGGCGATGATGCCCCATGCCACGTAGGCGCTGGCGCCGCGGCGACGAGCGTCGATGAACACATAGACGACCGACAGTACGTACAGGGCGATGATAAAGCCAACAAAGGCATAGATGACGCCCATAAGCTGCGGCGACATGAGCTCGGAGATGTATTTGGACATTGGGGTGTACCTTTCGGAATATTTACAGTACGAACAAGTTTACCACGGGGTTTGTTTATATGGGACTACAGCTGGATACGGGGCTGGCGCGGACACAAACATCTCAATCTGTAACAGGTGGGAGCGGGATCCGGGTCCAGATGTTACAGATCAAGACACAGGGGTCCCTCCCCGACTTCAATCTCGATCTGTAACATCTTGGGTCCCAAAACCCCTCTTACTGTTACAGATCGAGACATTCAAAATCCGTCGGAAGGCTTGTCTTGATCTGTAACATCTAGAGCCAAAATCATCAGCTAACTGTTACAGATTGAGACAAAAGAAAACGTCCAGGCCGAATGTCTCAATCCGTAACAGTTACTCGGCAAAAACAGTCCCAGATGTTACAGATCGAGACAAACCTCCGGCACCGGGATCAGCAGACAAAGACGTCGACGTTACTGAGCCTCCCCTTGCCTGCCGTTGGCGGGTGTTGCAGGGCTGTTCGCCGCATTGCCGCCGCACCGGATGTTCGCACACCGTAGGATAGTCTTATTGACATCCTGTCAACTTTTCTGGGAGGCACCGTGGCAGAAACGTTTGATATCGCAATTGTGGGCGCGGGCATCACCGGGTGCGCCATCGCGCGGCAGCTCGCGCGCTACGACTTGTCCATTTGCGTGGTCGAGGCGGCCAACGATATCGCGCGGGGTGCATCGAAGGCCAACGGCGGCCTGGTGCACGCCGGCTACGATCCGGCTCCGGGCACGGTAAAGGCGCAGGTCAACGCCCGCGGCTGCGAGCTATATGGCACGTGGGCCCAGGAGCTGGGATTTTTGTTTTGCCGAACCGGTTCGATGGTACTGGGCTTTAGCGACGAGGACCGCGCGCACCTGGAGAAGCTGCGCCAGAATGGCCTGGCCAACGGCGTGCCCGCGCTGTCGATTATCGGCCCCGAGCACATCCACGAGCTGGAACCGCGCGCGAGCGCCGAGGCAACGAGCGCGCTGTGGTGCCCCTCGACCGGTTACGTCGACCCGTTTGAAGTGGCCATCGCCGCGCTGGAGAACGCGGTCGCCAACGGCGTGACGTTTATGCGCTCTGCTCCAGTGAAGGCGATTGAGGTTGCTGGCTCGCACGACGAGGACGTTTCAGCCGACGGCAAGGAACGCGCACGTTTTACGCTGGCAACGCCCGCCGGAGACGTGCGTTGCCGTTACCTGGTCAACGCCGCGGGCAACGGTGCCGCGGACATCTCGCATATGGCGGGGGCCGAGGAGTTCCAGATGGTCTGGCGCCAGGGCAACATCGTGGTGCTGGACAAGGAACCGCGCGCGCTTATGCCGCTCTACCCCGTTCCCACGCCGGTTTCCAAGGGCGTTATCGTCACGGGCACCGTACATGGCAACACCGTGATTACCGCAACGGCCGCCGTGCGCGATGCCGGCGATACACAGACCTACGCGACCGATGTCAACGCGCTCCTGACCGGCGCGCGCAAACTGGTGCCCGATCTGGACACGCGCCGCGTGGTGCGCGCGTTTGCCGGCGGACGCCCGGTCATTAAGGGAACGAACGACTTCTTTATTGGGCAGTCAGCCGTGGTGTCGGGACTGTTCCAAGCCGCGGGCATTCAGTCGCCGGGCGTGGCAAGCGCGCCGGCCATTGCCGAGCGCATGGAGCAGGTACTGCGCGATGCCGGCGTGGTCCTGCACGAACGGGACGATTGGGACCCGATTCGCCATGCGCCGGACGATTTTGACCGCGCGCCGCTTGCACGCAAGCAAGAGCTCATTGAGTCCGACCCCGCGTGGGGGCAGATCGTCTGCCGCTGCGAGACCGTCACCGAAGGCGAGATCCGCAGCGCGATCCGCCGCCCGCTGGGCGCGCGCAACGTCGACGCC
>UQTD01000103.1 GCA_900543845.1 uncultured Collinsella sp. | reverse complement strand
GGGTCATGCGCTTTTTGCGGTAGGGCTTGTAGAGGTCCTCGACGCGCTGGAGCTGCGTGGCCTCGCGAATCTGCTGCTCGAGTTCGGGCGTGAGCTTGCCCTGGGCGTCGATGAGCAGAATGACGTCCTCTTTACGCTGCTCAAGATTGCGCAGGTAGGACAGGCGCTCGTCGAGCGCGCGCAGGGCGACGTCGTCCATGCCGCCCGTGGCTTCCTTGCGGTAGCGCGAGATAAAGGGAATGGTGTTGCCCTCGTCGATGAGCTTGACGGCCGCTTCGATGTTGGCGGCCTTAAGGTTGAGCTCGCGAGCGAGCTGGGCGATAAGGTCCATGGGACTCCTTGCGTTTAAGGTGCGTTTGCAGCATAGGGCTACCAAGGATACCACCCGTCCCAAAAGGCTGTTTTGGGGCCGCGCCACGAAAACGGCCTTTCTGCTACGTTTTACCCGTAGGGGTCGACCATACCTGGGTTTTCCGAAAATCGGCAAGCCGTTTACCTGTGGTTTTTATTTCGCGAAATTCGGTATGGTTGAGGGAGGTCGGTTAAACGTAGTAGATAGACCCATTTCGTGGCGAACGAATCAAGTCGAGGTGCAAAATAGCCCCCGCCCCAGAAAAACGTCGGCAAGGTAGCAAAATGCCCCGCGGGCAGGAGGCTGCTCGCGGGGCAAAGAAGAGGGGCTTATTGGTGGCGGACCAAGGCGCTCGGCGGGGAGTTTGCCGCGGCCCGCTCTTAAGGCGTTACAGCTCGACGAGCTGGCCGGTCTCGGCGGCCTCCTTGATGGCGTTAAGCAGCGTGAGCGTCTTGACGTTGTCGGCGGGGGTCACGACGGGCTCGACCTCGCGGCGAACGACCTTCACAAAGTGCTTGAGCTGCATCTTGTGCGGCAGCGCCGGGTCGACAGCCGGAATCTCCATCTGCAGCGGCTTGTGCCAGTTAGAGGCGCCGTCGTAGGAGAACTGGTGCAGGCGGGGCAGCGACAGGGCGCCCAGGGTTCCGCCGATAAAGTAGGCGTCGGCGTCGAAGGGGCGGTACTGCGGATCCTCGCGAGCGGTGGCCTCCCAGTTCCAGGGGCTGGCGGTGGCGTCGGAGATGGTCATGCTTGCGAGCGCGCCATCGGCAAAACGGACGTTGACCACGGCGGAGTCCTCGGTCTCAAAACCGCGGGCGGCGCTGGACTGCATACCCTGGACGGCAACGGGCTCGCCCAGCAGGTAGCGGAGCAGGTCGACGTCGTGCACCAGGTTGACCAGGATCGGGCCGGCACCCTTCTTGCGGCGCCACTCGACATCGAAATACTCGTCATTCTTATAGATCATGTAGTGGAAGCTCGACACGGTGAGCTTGCCCAGCTCACCGGACTCGATGATCTCCTTGGCCTTGTTGACGAAGGGGTTGTGGCGACGGTGCTGACCCACGAGCACGGGCACGCCGGCGGTCTCGGCCTCGGCGGCGAAGGCCTGGGCATCCTCGAGGTCGTTGGAGATCGGCTTTTCGACCAACGGCACGATGTTGCGCTTCACGGCCTCGCGAGCAACGCCCAGGTGCAGGTCGTTGGGCGTGGCGATGATGACGGCCTCGGGCTTGACCTCGTCCATCATCTGGGCGGGATCGGTGTAAAACGGCACGCCGGCGGCCTCGGCCGTGGCGCGGGCGCCCTCAAAGGCGTCGGCGATGGCGACGAGCTCGGCCTCGGGCTCCTCGGTGACAAAGCGGATGTGGTTGCGGCCCATGGCGCCGGCGCCGATAACGGCAATGCGGACGGGGTTGAGCTCAGACATTTCGACTCCTTAATACTGGTGACCGGTGAAATGCGACAAAGGGGCTGTCCCTTTGTCGCATCGGTAAAACTAGGCGGACTTCTTCTTGCTGTCGGAGACCATCATGTAGACGGTGAGCACGACGGCGATGGCGGCGATCACAATAGCGCCGTAGAAGGACTGCTGGTAGGCGGCGCTGCCGGCCTCGGCGTGATACAGCACGGCGGTGATGGGCTGGCTGATCCAGGTGGAAGCGGCATAACCCAAAAACATGATGCCGTAGTTGACGCCGATGTTGCTGGTGCCAAAGGCGCCACCGGTGAGCGGCGGGTAGATGACAAGCAGGGCGCCAAAGCTAAAGCCGAGCAGGGCGAGCGCCACAAAGAACATGCCCTGCGTAAAGCTCATCGACATGATGACGAGCGCGACGATGGTAACGACAAGGCTGATGAGCAGCGACTTATAGGCGCCGAGCTTGTCGATGATCTGGCCAAAGGACAGACGGCCGACCAGGTTGGCGCAGGTGTTGACGGAGACCACCACGCCGCCGAGGGCGACGGCTGCGGCGCTCGTGGGGTCGGCGAAGAGCTGGACGGCGGCGATGGAGGCAACCTTACCCACGAGCAGGGTGCCCGCGGTGGCGGCAAAGGCGAAGGTGACGATGAGGACCCAGAAGCGCGGGGTCTTGACCATCTCGCCCGGGGTGAGGTCGCCGAAGGTGCCGGCGTGTGCGCCGCCCTTGGGGGCCTCGAAGCCCTCGGGCAGCCAACCGGCCTCGGGGGCCTTCAGGAACAGGGCGGAGGCGGCGATTGTCACAAAGAAAATGACACCGAGCGCCTTGAGGGCGCCAAAGATGCCCAGGCTCGGGATGAGCAGCGAGGCGAGCACCGGGGACAGCACGGCAGGACCGGCGGTCGAAGCGGCGAGCGTAATGCCGGAGGCGAGGCCCTTCTTGTCGATGAACCACTTTTGGCCGGTGGTGAGCGCCGGGTTGTAGCCCAGGCCGTTGCCGACAGCGGCGACGAGCGAGAACCACAGGTAGAACTGCCACGGCTCGGTGACGGTGCCGGACATGAACCAGCCCAGGCCGTAGCACACGGCGGCGGCGATCACGACGTTGCGCGGGCCGATCTTATCGGAGATGCGGCCGGCGAAGATGCCCGTCACGGCCATGATGGTCTGAAAGACCGGGAAGGCCCAGGTGAGAGCGCTGGACCACTCGGGGTAGACGGCGAGCAGGTTCTTGCTCACGACGGAATACAGCGCGATGGAGCTGATGAAGAACATGGTGACGCACGCGGCGGAAAGCACGACGGCGCGACCCTTGTTGGAGTTGGTGGAAGCCATTGGACTCTTTCTAATCGATACGGGGGAGGAGCGGTCGTGTCCGCGGGGCCTCCCTGTCAGGTTGGTTTACTGGTCAGTCGGCTTGGCGACGCCGGACTCATCGGACCAGAGCTCGACACCCTTGTTCTTGAGGTAGTTGTCGGCATAGGCGCGACGGCCGCCGGGCTTGGCGGTGAGGTCACCCATCATGTTGGAGAAGCCGCCGTCGACCTTGATGGCGTCGCCGGTGGTAAAGTCCGAGCGCTTGGACGCCAGGAACATGACGGCGTTGGCGATATCGCTGACCTCGCCGATGCGACGCGTGGCGATTAGGCGGCTGCGGCTCTTCTCGACCTCGGGGTCGGCGTAGAAATTGGCCGACATCGGGGTCTTGACGAAGCAGGGCTCGACGCAGTTGGAGCGCACGCCGTAGGGGCCCCACTCGGCGGCGAGCATCTTGGACATCATGTTGACGCCGGCCTTGGTAGAGCTGTACACGCCCGAGAACGTCTCGGGGGAGTGGCTGGCGACGGTCGAGATGTGCACCAGGCGGCCCTGGCCGGCCTTGATCATCTCGCGACCAAAGCGCTGCGAGGTGATGAAGTAGCCGGTGAGGTTGACGTTGAGCACCTGCTCCCAGTCGCTCAGCGGCAGGTCTTCCATGGCTGCGAAACGCAGGATACCGGCGGTGTTGACGAGGACGTCGACGCGACCGAAGTCGGCGATGGTGGCGTCGACGGCGGCCTGAACCTCGGCCTCGTCGGTGGCGTTCATCTTGTAACCCTCGGCGTGGATGCCAAACTCGGCAGCGAGGTCGGCGGCAGCGGCCTTGACCTTCTCCTCGTCCAGGTCGAGCAGGACGACGTTGGTGCCATTGCGGGCGAACTCGCGGCAGATCTCGGCGCCCATACCGCCGAGCGCGCCGGTCACGGCGCAGACATCGCCCTCGAGCTTAAGCCAATTGCTCATAGGAACTTCCCTTCTTGTGCCTTCCGGTGGGTCGCTCCCATTAACCGACCCACGTGGTATTCGCTGGTTACTGTATGCTTTGCATTTGCGCAGGTGAATTGCATATTTGTTAGAATAGCGTTAACCGTAGGTTTACACTGTGCGATGCAGTTTATGTTCAATTGAGCGCGTGACCTGCGAAAACAACCCCCTGTGGCGCTATGTGGCCACGGGCGCGAAAACGGGAGATTGACGTGTACGATCGACGACTTGAGGCCATATCGGCCGCCGCGGAGCTGGGAAGCTTCTCGCGTGCGGCGGCAAAATTGCGCGTGTCGACTCCGGCGCTCGTCAAGCAGGTGTCGGGTTTCGAGGCCGAGTTCGGCATCACGCTGTTCGAACGCTCGCACTCGGGCGTCAAGGTGACGCCGGCCGGCGCTCTGCTGGTGGACGACGCGCGCTCGATCATGCGGCAGTCCGAGGACGCGCTGCGCCGTGC
>UQTD01000102.1 GCA_900543845.1 uncultured Collinsella sp. | reverse complement strand
GATCCTGTCGGCCGCGTGCTCGACCACCGCGTGCTTGCAAGCGGCGTGGACCTCACCCGCGTGAGCGTGCCGCTGGGCCTGGTCGCCATGGTCTATGAGGCGCGCCCCAACGTGACGGCCGATGCCGCGGGCATCTGCATCCGCACCGGCAACGCCTGCATTCTGCGCGGCGGTTCGCTGGCCTATCACTCGTGCGCCATGATTTCCGAGTTGCTGGCCGATGCGCTCGAGGCCAAGGGTTTCCCGCGCGAGGCTATCTCGATGATCGAGTCCACCGACCGCGAGGCCACCGGCGAGCTCATGAAGCTCCGCGGCATCGTCGATGTGCTCATTCCGCGTGGCGGTGCGGGCCTGATCCAGCGCTGCGTGCGCGAGTCGCTTGTGCCGGTGATCGAGACGGGCACGGGCAACTGCCATATCTACGTGCATGAATCCGCCGACTTTGACAAGGCGCTCAACATTATCGTCAATGCCAAGACCCAGCGCGTGGGTGTGTGCAATGCCGCCGAGTCGCTGCTGGTCGACCGTGCCGTTGCTGATCGTTTCCTGCCCGCAGTCGTTGCCGTGCTGCACGACCACGGCGTGCTGATTCACGGCGACGAGGCCACGTGCGCCGCATGCGCCGACGCTGGGCTTGCCGAGGGCGACGACTATGTTGCCGCGATTGAGGAAGACTGGGGCCGTGAGTACCTGGCGCTCGAGATGAGCGTGAAGGTCGTGGCGAACGAGGACGAGGCCATCGCACACATCAACCGCTATGGCACCATGCACTCCGAGGCCATCGTTGCCGAGGACGAGGATGCCTGCGAGCGCTTCCTGGATGCGGTCGATGCCTCGGCTGTGTACGCCAACGCCAGCACGCGCTTCACTGACGGCGGCGAGTTTGGCCTGGGTGCCGAGATCGGCATCTCGACCCAAAAGCTCCACGCCCGCGGCCCCTTTGCCGCCGAGGCCCTCACCACCTACAAATACAAGCTCCGCGGCACCGGCCAGGTCCGTCCCTAAACGCCCGCGCAAAAAATCACCGCAAAGGGGCCAAGCCCCTTTGCGGTGATTTTGGTGCTAGGCCTGAAAGGTGTCGCGGTCGGGGGCGAAGGACTGCATGGCCGCGATGGTGCGGTCAAAGAGTTCGGGAAGCTCCCAGCCCAGCATCTCGGCACCCTGCGAAATCACATCGCGCGAGCAGCCGGCGGCAAAGCGCTTGTCCTTGAATTTCTTTTTGAGCGACTTGGTCGTAAAGTCCATGACGCTCTTGCTCGGGCGCATGATGACGGCGGCGCCAATCAGGCCGGTGAGCTCATCGCAGGCAAACAGGATCTTTTCCATCTGCAGCTCGGGCTTGGGCAGCGAAGAGTTGAAGTCGGACGTGTGTGTCTGGATGGCACGGATAAGCTCGGGAGACGCACCTTCGCCCTCAAGAATCTCGGCGGCATAGATGGTGTGATTCATGGGGTCGTCCTCATGCTCCTCCCAATCCAGGTCGTGCAGCAGACCGACGATGCCCCAAAACTCCTCGTTCTCGGGGTCGAACTCGCGCGCAAAGTAGCGCATAGTTCCCTCGACCGTCTCGCCATGGGTGATGTGGAACGGGTCCTTGTTGTGCTCGTTGAGCAGTTCGAACGCGCGGTCGCGGGTGATTCCGGCGGTAAGCGGCTCTGCCATAAGGGACTCCTTGTGCTCGTGGGTATCGATAAGAATGAATACTACTAGAACAAGAAAACCACCACAAAGGTGCCTGTCCCCTTTGTGGTGGTTTTTGGTGCGGATGGGTTAGTTGAGGGCGGCTTGGGCTAGGCGGGCTTCGGCGTCCTCCTCGGTGACGCCCAGGGCCACGGCGAACTCCTCGATGGAGCGGCGCTTGGCTTCCTTGAGTACGCGCATGTAGTAGGAGCTGGGTTTTTTGTCTGCTTCCTCGGCCTGGCGAATACGGTGCATCATGGTTTTTGCCACGCGGACCGTCTCGGGCGCACCCAGCTTAAGCTGCTGCTTAAAGTGCGTCTCCTCGAGCGAGCTGTTGCGCTCGGTAAAGGTGTCGCACTCCAGCTCGTCGTAGTGGCTCAGCAGGTGCTCGGCATCTTGCTGGGAGATGGCGGCGTGCAAACGATCGGCCTGCGCCACGGGGTACATAAGGATCGTCTGCGCATGTCCCTGCTTGGTCTCGAGCAACAGCATGGGCTGCGGCGTGTCGTCCCTAAAACCGACGACGGTGCAGACTCCCTGACCCGGATGAATGACGTGTTGACCGATTGAGAACATGCTACCTCCAACTTATACGAATTTACGTATGTCTAGAATAACACGCTGACGTGCGCAAACCCTTACTTTATGCAGGAAAAGCACACAACTCTGATAGGTAAGAGTATTCGATAAATAGAACGGCTTATTCAAGCGTTTATGCATTTCCAGAACGTGTATAAATTGCAGGCAAACCGCCAACTTTGTACCACCGCGCAAGAGCGGTAGTCATTTTTGTGCATATGCAATTTCGATTGGCTTTACCCTGCGACAGTGTGCGTCGCTTGTGATAGAGTGCTACAAACTCTGGCTTTTGCCCTACGAGTGACCAAGAGCTCGGGGGCTTTAACACAAGGAGGATCTATGCCCGAGAAGATTGAAGAGCTGGTACGCGCTGCGCTTGCTGCGGCCCAGGAGGCCGGCGACCTTTCCGCATTTGAACTTGACGATTGCGCCATCGAGCGACCGGCTGACACTTCTCATGGCGAGTGGACCTCCACCATGGCCCTGAAGTCCGCCAAGCTGGCTCACTGCGCTCCGCGCAAGATCGCCGAGGCCGTCGTTGCCCATATGCCCGAGGACCCCGCGATCGAGAAGGTCGAGATCGCAGGCCCCGGCTTCATCAACTTCTACCTCTCCGTCGCCGTCAAGAACGCCATCTTCGGCGAGGCCCGCGAGAAGGGCATGGACTTCGCTAAGTCCAATGTCGGCGGCGGCCTGAAGACCCAGGTCGAGTTCGTTTCCGCCAACCCCGTCGGCCCCATGCACATCGGCCATGGCCGCTGGGCCGCTCTGGGCGACTCCCTCTGCCGTGTTATGGACCACGCCGGTTACGATATCCAGCGTGAGTTCTACATCAACGACCACGGATCACAGATGAACACCTTCGGCAACTCCATCAGCACGCGCTATATGCAGCTCGCCGACATCATCGCCAAGCAGGGCGTGGACATCGATGAGGCTCACAAGCTGCTGATCGCCGACCGCGACGCCTTTGTCGCCGACGAGAACGACGAGCATCCCGAGACCCATCCGTACCAGGATAACTTTGCCGAGACGCTGGGCAAGGACTCCTACGGCGGCGACTACATCATCGACGAGGCCGCCGAGTTCTGGCGCACCGACGGCGACAAGTGGGTCGAGGCCGATCCGCAGGAGCGCATGGAGAGCTTCCGTGAGCGCGGTTACGTGAAGATGGTCGACAACATGCGCGACCTCTGCCACGCCGTCAACTGCGACTTCGATCGTTGGTTCTCCGAGCGCTCGCTGTATGTGAAGGACACCGAGGGCGAGACTGCCGGCACCTCCGCCGTCGACCGCGCTTTCGAGAAGCTCGACAAGATGGGCTACCTCTACACCAAGGACGGCGCCCTGTGGTTCCGCTCCACCGACCTGGGCGACGACAAGGACCGCGTCCTGATCAAGTCCGACGGCGAGTACACCTACTTCGCCTCCGACGTTGCCTATCACTGGGACAAGTTCCAGCGCGTCGACCACGTCATCGACATCTGGGGCGCCGACCACCACGGCTACATCGAGCGCGTCCGCTGCGTCTGCGACGCTCTCGGTTACCCCGGCAAGTTCGAGGTTCTGCTGGGCCAGCTCGTCAACCTGCTGCGCAACGGCAAGCCCGTCCGTATGTCCAAGCGCAAGGGCACCATGGTGACCCTGCAGGAGCTCGTCGACGAGGTCGGCTCTGACGCCGCCCGCTACACGCTCATCTCCAAGAGCTCCAACCAGATGGTCGACTTCGACATCGAGGCCGTTAAGAAGCGCGACAACTCCAACCCGGTGTACTACGTGCAGTACGCTCACGCCCGCGTGTGCTCCATCCTGCGTCGTGCCGCCGACGTTACGCCCGAGCAGGCTGACGAGATGGGCATGAAGGCCGTCGCCGCCAAGGCTATCGGTGAGAACGTCGATTACTCGCTGCTGACCGACCCGACCGAGCTCGCCCTTTCGCGTAAGCTCAACGAGCTCACCGACCTGATCGCCAGCTGCGCTCGCGACCGCGCTCCGTTCCGTCTGACGCACTTTGCCGAGGAGCTCGCCGGCGACTTCCACAGCTTCTATGCTGCCTGCCAGGTGCTGCCGAGCGAGGGCCGTCCCGTCGACCCCGAGCTCTCGCGCGCCCGTCTGGCCGCTTGCGACGCCGTCCGCGTGACGCTCGCCCTGGTGCTCACCCTCGTTGGCGTTTCCGCACCCGAGCAGATGTAATCTACGGGTCGTTTGACTGTCCAGGTTTGGTTTAACTGAGCCTTGAAAGCCCGATCTCCATCTGAACTGCGCCCCAAATCTTGGACGCCCTAAATAGCGACTAGGCCGCAAGGGCC
>UQTD01000101.1 GCA_900543845.1 uncultured Collinsella sp. | reverse complement strand
GCGCGTCGACGCGGTCGAGCACCTCGGCACCACCGTGCAGGCGCGGCAGCTCGCTAATGGCGGCCTTGACGACATCGGACTCGGCGCTTGCCGCCACGCGAGAATCGAGGCCCACGAAGTCATTGGCGTGCACGCAGCGCAGCGCCTCGGCAGCCAGCTCGCGATCTTCGCACGCCGCGAGCAGTTCCTTAAACGGACGCACGCTGCCCGCGATAATGCGCGCATCGGGCAGCGCCAGCTTGCGCATAGCCTCCGCCACCAGCGAGACGATCTCGACATCGCCCGCGGTGTCGCCCGCACCGATGAGCTCAAAACCCAGTTGCGTAAACTGACGCGAGCCACCGGCATTGCGCTGACACTCGCGGACCACCGGCGCCTCGTAGCGCAGGCGCAGCGGCAGATCGGCCGCACGCATGCGAGTCGAAACCAGGCGAACGATCGGCAGCGTGTTGTCGGGACGGACCACCAGCAGGCGACCGTCGTCATCAAAGAGCTTAAACGGCGTGTCCGCAATGCGGCCGCCCTCCTCGAGCGAACCCTTGTCCTCGAGCAGCGGCGTCTCGACCGGCAGGTAATGATGCTCCCTAAAGCAGCCCTTCACCGTACATGCAATCTCCTCGCGCGCCTGAGCCTCCTCGGGCAATATGTCCCGGAATCCCCACGGTGTGGCCGTCATCTGGTGAGCCTCCTCATGCTGTGTTTCGTATAGAACAGAAGACCGGCATAGCTCCGCCGGTCTTCTGGGTACTTTAGCATACTAGAGTGCTTGCGGGGAAAATCCGTCGCAGCCGCTCACACCGTATTCATTTGGAAACATAGGGCAGATTGCTGCAACCCAACCCCACCTAGGCGCCAATCGCACGACGATACTCTGCCATTACCTGCGCATCGGCAGCTGCGGGGTCGGCAAAATAGCGCCAGTCATAGGTCTCGGCCGAAACAACTCCGCGATAGCCGCGCGCCACCAGCCTATCCAGGTCGGCGCGCATATCGCGGTCCCCGTCACCCCAGGCAAGATGCGTCGTGCCGTCTGCCGCAACATCAACAAAATGCACGTGGGCGACATCATCGCCAAGCAAATCGAAATAATCGTCGATGGTATCCCCCGCCACCGCCATAGCGCCCAAATCCAGACACGCCTTAAGTGCCGGATGATCAACCGCCTCGATCATGCGCTTCGTATCGGCCGCCGAGTTCACGATCATCGACTCAACCGGCTGTAGGGCCTCGAGTACCAGTCGCACGCCGCGCTCTCCCGCATGTTCGGCAATCGCACGCAGCATCGAGGCACTTCGACCCCACGCGTCCTCAATCGGCTCGTTCAAAAATGCCCAGCCGCTCGAGACCATGACCTGCTCGGCTCCAAGTTCCGCCGCGATATCCACAACGTTCTTAAAGTACGCGAGCGTGCGGGCACGCGCCTCATTCCCGCGCGCCGCGATATTCCACGGCTTGGGGTTGTTCTGTTCGGGACAAAGCCCCACAATCCGAACCCCATACTGCTGCGACAGCTCCCGCACCTGCTCGAGCGAATCGTATCCATGGCAATCGACATACAGATGCATCGCCCCGGTCCAAAGCTCGCAACACGTGTAGCCCGAGGCCGCTGCCGAGGAAAAGAATTCCTCAAGGTCAAAATAACGATGGCTGATATTCATGACGGCAAGCTGCGGATACTCCATCTTGTCCACCTTTCGGCAAAAGGGCGCCGCAGCACAGTGTGCGCGACGCCCCCTCTTACATTGTTCTCATTATGACGGATACTCTACTGGACACCAAGCACTCCAAAGAACGCACCGGCGATACTCACGAGCAGGATCACGAGCATGATGAGCAGCGGATTCATCTTCTTCTTGAGCATGAGATAGACGATTCCAAACAGCCCCATCGTGACAAAGCCCGGGAAGATTCCGTTGAGCAGCTCGGCCAGCGTCTGAGCACCATCGCCCGCGCCGACCATGAGCGGAATGTCCACGGTGACCATCTCCATGGTCATAGCACCGATCACCATGGCGCCCATGATAGAGGCCATCTTGACGATCGTGTCCATAATGCCCGATTCCTGGACCTTGCTGATCATGTCCGAGCCAAAGCGATATCCCACAAACGTCAGCAGGTAACGGATGATGTAGTGAGGGACGTTGAACACGAGCAGGAACAAAATCGGGCCAAGAATAGAGCCCTGCAGCGCCAGCGACGTGCCGACACCCGTTGCCAAAATTCGCAGCGTGCCCCAGTAGAAAGCATCGCCCACGCCGGACAGCGGTCCCATCAAAGCAAGCTTGACATTAGAGATCGCGCTCGTGTCAAAGCTATCGTCAGTAGCGTTGACCTCCTCCATTGCAGCGGCGATGGACATGGGGAGCGTCGAGATGTACGGCGTGACGTTATAGAGCTCCATATGGCGCTTAAGGGCGGCCTTAAAGTCCGCATCCTGCGGATACAGCTTGCGAAGAATCGGCATAAGGGCCCACATAAAGCCGATATGGCCCATACGCTCGTAGTTCCACGAATGCTCATAGGGAATCGAGCGCCAGAACAACTTCTTAAGGTCTGCGCGGGAAATCAGCCCGTCGTAAGAAGACTCAAACTTAAAACTCATCGAACCCACTCCCAATCGCAGGATCCTCGGTTGCCACTGCGGGCTGCTCCGCTTTTTTCTTATCACCCAAAACCGTCATCGCGACGACGATGATCGCGGCAAAGATCGCCACGCCCGTCGTGCTAATGCCAAAGTAGGCGACGAGGAAGAAGCCAGCGAAGAAGAACGGAGCCACCGTTTTGTTCATAATCATCTGCGCCAGCATCGCAAAGCCGAGTGCGGGCAAGAAGGCGGCGGCGACATCCATGCCGGTCTGAACGAAATCGGGGATGATGTTGAGCAGGCTGGCAACAGCATCGGCGCCAAAGAAGAATGCCAGGGGAATAATCAGCAGGCCGCACCAGCTCTGCGCGTAACCGGCGATGAGCATGTTGCGCGTGATGGCCTTGGTGTCCCCGTCCTCGACGTTTTTGTCGATACGGTGCACCAGCAGCAGCATGACCGGCTGGCCCAGGGCCGTATCGAGCGCCAGGACGATCGTTGCGATGGGAATGCCCAGGGTCAGGGCCGCCGAAGCGTCCGCGCCGGCCTGCATGGCAAGCGACACACCCAGGATGGTTCCGGAAATCGTATCGGGCGGGTTATACGCACCGACCGAGATGGCGCCGACCATGGCAAGCTCCATCGTGGCGCCCATGATCGTGCCGGTCACCATGTCGCCCATGACAAGGCCAACCAGAGGTCCGAGCACAATCGGGCGCTGGAGGTAGCTCGTACCGGTCAGCCACTCGGAATAGCCCAAAAGGGCAATAAGGAAAATCAGGATTGTCTTGATAACCATGATGGCCCCTAACCGATGACCTTCGCGGCGTCAGTCTTCGCATCTGCCGGAATCATTTGAATGAACAGCTCGTAGCCCTCGCCGAGCAGCTCTTTGACGTATGCCTCGTTTTCGGGCGTAAGGAACACGCTCGTCGAGACCTGGCGGGCATCCTCGCTAAAGGCAACATTGCCGAGGTTGATCTTCTTGACGCCCATCGCCTTGGCGACGGCACCGGCCTGCTGGATCGTCTCGCAAACTACGAAGAGCTTGTACTTATCGGTCACACCGCTCTGGAGCGCCTTGACGGCATCCTCGGTGTTTTTGACGACAACCTTGCAGCCCTCCGGTTTTGCAAGGGACAGGGCCTGCAGACGAAGCTTGTCATTGAGGACCGTGTCGCTTACCAACAGGATGCAGTCGGCACCCAGAGCCGAAGTCCAGCTAACGGCAACCTGGCCGTGCAGCAGTCGATAGTCCACGCGAATCATCTGAATCATGATGTGCTCCCTAGCGATTAAAACTCATCGAGTTCGGCCTGCCCCAGCAGGTCGTTGACGTACTTGACCTTGGTGTCGTCCGCCTCGACGATCTGGCGAATGGCCTCATCAATTGGGGTGGAGTCGGGCACGAACAGCAGCTGAATAAGGAGCGGCAGGTTCATATTGGTCACCAGGTGCGTGTTGGGACGCGTCTGGACGATCTTGGTGAACTCGTTGTTGACGCTGCCGCCGAACAGGTCAGTGCACACGACAACCTCGTCGTCCGCAGCAAACCCATCGAGAACCGCTGCGGCCTCCTTGGTCAGGTCCTCGTTTCCGTCGACATACATAGACAGCGCATGGACGTTTTCGCGCTCACCGGAGAGCAGCCCAATGCTCTCGACGATTCCAGACGCAAAATGGGCATGGGATGCAACGATAAACTGCCTCATTCGATTCCCCTTTCTTGCGAATTTCGGCATAAAAATGCCCGGACGCATGCGCCCGGGCAGGGTGCTTCTTGATCAGTAGCTTATTTGTCACCGATTAGTAGTCGAACTGGTGATAGTAACGACGGTACTTGAGGTTGTGCTTGGTGACCGTCTCGTAGTAAGCGGCAAGGCGATCGGTGATCAGCGAGGAGAGGATCCACGGAGACACGATGACGCGGAACTCATCGTCAAGGCCGGGGATCGCGAACTCGGCGGTGTCGATGATGTTGATGTCGGTGT
>UQTD01000100.1 GCA_900543845.1 uncultured Collinsella sp. | reverse complement strand
AAGAATGTCAGGATTAAGTAACACACAATATTTTAAAGTAAAAACAGAGCCGGAGCCCAAGCCCGAGCCGGCAGAGCCCACGACGGCTGACCTCTACGCCCGTCGTCCCCGTAAGCGCAAGGCCGTCGTCGACCAGCTCGCTCGCGAGCTCGAGGCCGAGGACGACGCTGCTGCCGCCGACGCCCCGAAGGGAGGCGATGAGTAATGCCTATCGGACCTGCGCGAATGCCGCTCTTCGATCACCTGGGGGAACTCCGTCGCCGCCTGACCATCGTGGTCGTGTCGGTGTTTGCCGCCGCTATCGTGCTGTATTTCGCCACGCCTGTAGTGCTCGACATCCTGGAAGATCCCATCCGCTCCTTTGTGCCGGACGGTAAGTTCTACATCACTACCACGCTCGGCGGCTTTGGCTTGCGCTTCTCGCTGGCCATCAAGATGGCCGTGGTCATGTGCACGCCCATGATCATCTGGCAGATTCTGGCGTTTTTCCTGCCGGCGCTTCGCCCCAACGAGCGCAAGTGGGTCGTGCCCACGGTGCTCGCCTCGACGGTGTTGTTCTTCCTGGGCGCCATTTTCTGCTATTTCATCATCATTCCTGCGGGCTTTGAGTGGCTCATCGGCGAGACCTCGGCCGTCGCTACGGCACTGCCCGATCTGGAGAACTACGTCAACATGGAGCTGCTCTTTATGATCGGCTTTGGCGTGGCGTTTGAGCTGCCGCTCATCATCTTCTATCTGTCCGTCTTCCACATCGTGTCCTACGCTGCTTTCCGCGGTGCCTGGCGTTATGTATACGTTGGCCTGCTCGTGGGTTCGGCTGTGATCACGCCCGACGGCTCGCCCGTTACGCTGGGTCTCATGTATGGCGCCCTGCTCTCGCTCTACGAGATTTCGCTCGCCATCGCCCGTGTGGTCATTACCGCGCGCGAGGGCAAGGAGGGCCTGTTTGTGAGTCGTCTGGACCTGTTCTCGGACGATGAGGACGACGAGGAGTAAATCGGTATGCACGAGGTTGGCATTGTCAACGGCATACTCGATACAGTGATTCGCGCGGCGCGTGGGGCGGGGGCCTCGCGCGCCGTTTTGGTAACGCTGCGTATCGGGGATATGACCGAGGTCGTGCGCGAGGCGCTCGACTTTGCCTGGGAGACGTTTCGCGACGAGGACCCGCTCACGCGCGGCTGCGAGCTTGCCGTGGAGGAGGTCCATCCACAAAGCGAGTGCCTGGACTGCGGCGAGGTCTTTGATCACGACCGTTTCCATTGTCGCTGTCCCCAGTGTGGCGGCTCCAACGTGCGTCTGCTGCACGGCCGCGAACTCGACATCGCAAGTATCGAGATCGAGACCCCCGACGATTAGCCCGCCAGCAACCTGGGGACGGGGTATAAATGGTAGAAGTAAGGAGCGCCGAGTATGGCCGAGAAAACGATTGATATCGCGTCGCCGATCCTGTCGCGCAACGAGCGCCTGGCAGATCAGCTGCGTCAGCGATTTAATGAGACAAACACCTACGTGATCAACGTCTTGTCGAGCCCCGGCTCGGGTAAGACAACAACGATTCTGGGCACCAACGAGCGCCTGCGCGACAAGGCCGGCTTGCGCTGCGCCGTCATCGAAGGCGATATCGCCTCGGACGTCGACGCCATCACCATGAAGGAAGCCGGCATGCCTGCCATCCAGATCAACACGGGCGGCCTGTGCCACCTCGAGGGCAACATGATCATGGAGGCCGTTGACGCGTTCGACCAGGCCGTGGGTCTGGAAAACATCGACGTCATCTTTATCGAAAACGTGGGTAACCTGGTCTGCCCAGTCGACTTTGACCTGGGCGAAAACCTGTCCATCATGATTCTCTCGGTGCCCGAGGGCGACGACAAGCCCATCAAGTACCCGGGCATCTTTCAGCACGCCGGCGCGCAGCTGCTCAACAAGGTCGATGTGGCCCCGGCTTTCGATTTTGACATGGATAGGTATACTAAGACACTCGATGACCTCAATCCGCAGGCGCCGCGGTTTGCCGTGAGCGCGCGCAAGGGCGAGGGCATGGATGCCTGGTGCGATTGGCTCATCGGGCAGATTGAGCAAGCAAGGGCGTAAGTCGGCCGCCATACGGGCGGGCGTAGCCGCAGAGATACGAGATAGGAGCCTCTTTTGAAGCTCATCATCGCCGAGAAAAACGACGCCGCGCGTCAGATTGCCGAGCGTCTGTCCACGGGCAAGCCCAAAAAGGACAAGGTGTACAACACCGCCATCTACCGTTTTGAGTGGAAGGGCGAGGAGTGCGTGACCATCGGCCTTGCCGGTCACATCCTAGCGCCCGATTTTTGCGACAGCGTGCTGTTCGATAAAAAGCTGGGCTGGTATTCGGTCACCGAGGACGGCGAGATGCTGCCGGCCGACATACCCGATGGCCTGGCGCGTCCGCCCTACGACACCAAGCGCAAGCCGTTTCTTGCCGATGGCATCTCAATCAAGGGCTGGAAACTCGAGAGCCTGCCTTACCTCACCTGGGCGCCCGTCATTAAGCTACCGGCCGAGAAGGAACTCATTCGTTCGCTCAAGAACCTCGCCAAGAAGTCCGACAGTGTCATCATCGCCACGGACTTCGATCGCGAGGGCGAGCTGATCGGTTCGGACGCCCTCAACAAGGTGCGCGAGGTTGCGCCCGACCTGCCGGTCGCCCGCGCCCAGTATTCTTCGTTTACCAAGGCCGAGATCACGCAGGCCTTCGATAATCTCGTCTCGCTCGACCAGAATCTGGCCGACGCCGGCGAGAGCCGCCAGCACATCGACCTCATTTGGGGTGCGGTGCTCACGCGCTACCTGACGCTCGCCAAGTTTGGCGGCTTTGGTAACGTGCGCTCTGCCGGCCGTGTGCAGACGCCGACGCTTGCCCTGGTGGTCGAGCGCGAGCGCGAGCGCATGGCGTTTGTGCCCGAGGACTATTGGCAGATCCGCGGCATGGGCGCCGCACAGGGTGCTGCCGAGGACGACCGCTTTAAGATTGCTCACAAGACGGCGCGCTTTACCGACAAGGACGCTGCCGAGACGGCGTATGATCACGTCGACGGCGCCAAGACGGCGACCGTTGCCGCGGTGACCAAGCGCTCGCGTAAGCAGCAGCCGCCCACGCCGTTTGCGACAACCTCGCTGCAGGCTGCCGCCGCGGCCGAGGGCATCTCGCCTGCGCGTACGATGCGCATCGCCGAGTCCCTCTACATGGCCGGCCTCATCAGCTACCCGCGTGTCGACAACACCGTGTACCCCGCGACGCTCGATCTGGGCGCCGTGGTGAGCGATCTGGCAAAGATCAATCCGGCGCTGGCGCCGGTGTGCAAAAAGGTGCTCGCCGGTCCCATGAAGCCCACGCGCGGCAAAGTCGAAACCACCGACCACCCGCCTATTTACCCCACGGGCGAGGGCGATCCGTCCACGCTCGACGGCGGCCAGCGCAAGCTCTACGATCTCATCGCCCGCCGCTTCCTGGCGACGCTTATGGGTCCTGCGACCATCGAGAACACCAAGCTCGAGCTCGATGTGAACGGCGAGCCGTTCGTGGCTTCGGGCGACGTGCTCGTGACCCCGGGTTTCCGCGAGGCGTACCCGTACGGACTCAAGCGCGACGAGCAGATGCCGCCGCTGGAGCAGGGCGACACGGTCGACGTGTTCGATATTAAGCTCGAGGCCAAGCAGACCGAGCCGCCCGCGCGCTACAGCCAGGGCAAGCTCGTGCAGGAGATGGAAAAGCGCGGCCTGGGCACCAAGTCCACGCGCGCGAGCATCATCGAGCGCCTGTACGCCGTGCGTTACCTCAAAAACGATCCCGTGGAGCCGAGTCAGCTGGGTATCGCCATTATCGATGCGCTGTCGCAGTTTGCCCCGCGCATCACGAGTCCCGATATGACCAGCGAACTCGACGGCGACATGACCCGCGTGGAGCGCGGCGAGGACACCGAAGAGCATGTCGTGACACACTCGCGTGCGCTGCTGGCCGGTGTGCTTGACGAGCTGCTCAAGCATACGCAGGAGCTGGGCGACGCCATCAGCGACGCCGTCACGGCCGATGCGCGCGTGGGCGCCTGCCCCAAGTGCGGCAAGGACCTGGTTATGAAGACGAGCGCCAAGACCCGTGGCAGCTTTATCGGCTGCATGGGATGGCCTGACTGCGACGTGACCTATCCGGTGCCGAGCGGCGTCAAGGTGAGCCCGCTCGAGGGCGAGGCCGCCGTGTGCCCCGAGTGCGGTGCGCCGCGCATTAAGTGCCAGCCGTTCCGCCAGAAGGCCTTCGAGATTTGCGTGAACCCCACATGCCCCACTAACTACGAGCCCGACCTTAAGGTGGGCGAGTGCAAGGTGTGTGCCGAGGCCGGACGCCATGGCGACCTGATTGCACACAAGAGCGAGAAGAGCGGCAAGCGCTTTATCCGCTGCACCAACTATGACGATTGCGGCGTGAGCTATCCGCTGCCGGCGCGTGGCAAACTCGAAGCGACGGGCGAGACCTGTCCCGAGTGCGGCGCTCCCATCGTGGTGGTCAACACGGCGCGCGGTCCGTGGCGCATCTGCGTGAACATGGACTGCCCGACCAAGGAGAAGAAGCCCGCCCGCGGCCGCAAGACTGCGACCAAGGCGAGCACGGCGAAGAAGACCACGGCGGCCAAAAAAACGACCGCTAAGAAAGCCACTGCCGCGAAGAAGTCGACCGCGAAGAAGTCGACCACCAAGAAGTCGGCCGCCGACAAGTAACCGAGCACATATCCGAGCACATATAGACACGGTGGGGCCGGGCGCGCAAATGCAAATGCG
>UQTD01000099.1 GCA_900543845.1 uncultured Collinsella sp. | reverse complement strand
CGCGCTCGGGCGTCAGCAACAGGCGATCGAGGAGCCCCGCCGAGGTCCCCGCATCGCGCGCGGCGGACATATCGAGCTCGTTGGCGGCAACGATGGAATCGACACCGTCGCGCAGCGCTGTGGCCATGGCGCGCACGGCCTCCTGACGCTGCTCATCGCTCGCCGTGGCAAGCGCGCCCGAAGCGGCCTTGGCCTCAACGGCAAGATCGTGAACATACGTGGCTATATCGACCGACATGGGCGGCCCTTTCTCTTAGATGTTTGCCAACCATGGTAGCCGATTTATGCGCATCCTCGCCGACGGCGGTAGAATTGGTCAACCCGAAACACCGCAATGAATGGAAGCATCACATGGCGCTCATCACTTCGTACCACGTCCCCGGCCTCTATGTCGAGGACCACAGCATCGACGTCCCCTTGGATTGGCGCGGCCTGGAGCCGATGCTCCTGGCCGTCGGAAGCACCATGCGCCGCGGCGCCATGCCGGCGCCCATCGCCGGTGCGCCCGAGAGCATCAAGCTTTTCTACCGCGTGGTCTGCGCGCCCGATCGCATCAACGACGACCTGCCGCTGCTCCTGTTTTTGCAGGGCGGCCCCGGCGGCGAGAGCCCACGTCCGCTCTCGCCCACGAGCGACGGTTGGATTGAGGAAGCCGTCAAACACTTCCGCGTGGTCCTTCCCGACCAGCGCGGCACGGGACGCAGCAACTGCGTAGACGGGCGTACAATCGCGGCTCTGGGCGAGCGCGCGACGGCGGCAGGCTCCGATGCCGCACGCTCGCAGGCGGACTTCCTCAAGCGCCACCTCGCCAGCTCCGTCGTGCGCGATTTTGAGTACCTGCGCCTGGTGGGCTTTGGCGGCAAGCCGTGGGTCACGCTCGGCCAAAGCTACGGCGGCTTTTTGACGCTGAGCTACCTGTCGCTCTTCCCCGAGGGCGTGGCGGCAAGCTTCACCTGCGGTGGCATCCCCCACGTCCCGGCGAGCGCCAGCGAGGTCTACGCGCACACCTTCCCGCGCATGGCCGCCAAGACACAGCAGTATTACGACCGCTACCCCGCCGACGTCGAGCGCGTGGCGGCTCTTGCCGATGCGCTTGAGGAGCAGAAGCCCGTGCTGCCCGACGGCTCACCAATGACGGTGGAGCGCCTGCAACTTATGGGCAGCGACTTTGGCATGAAGCCGAGCTTTGAGCGCATGCATTGGATTATCGACCATGCTTTTGTTGACGGCGACGGTACGCTGAGCTGTTGCGCCTCAGTATCCGATAGCTTTTTGATGCGCGCCTACGAGCGCACCAACACGCGTACAAACCCGCTGTACTGGACGCTGCAGGAGTTCATCTACGCCGACGGCGACACCATGCCCATTCGCTGGGCCGCGGCAGAAGAGAAAGCTCATCGTGCCGAGTTCGACACACTCGCGCGCCCGCTCATGTTTACCGGCGAGGCCATGTTCCCGTGGATGTTTGAGCAAATGCCCGAACTTAAGCCCTTCAAGCCCGCGATGGATCTGCTGATGGAAGACACCAGCTGGGACAAGATCTACGACCCGCAGCGACTTGTCTGCAACGAAGTGCCACTCCAGGCCGCTGTATATTTCGACGACATGTACGTGGACTCGGGCATGCAGCTCGACACGCTCAGCCGCGTGGGCAACTCGCACGCCTGGGTGACCAACGAGTTCGAGCACGATGGCCTGCACGGCAGCGTGGTATTCAAGCACCTCTTCGACGAAGCCCTCAACCGCGGAGACCTGCGCCGAATCTTCTAGCAAAGGAGTGTCCCCACCTGCCGGCGCAAAAGGAAAATCCCCAAGTGCCGTGAACAGCAGCATTGCAGGTAGAGGACGGAAAGCTAAAACGCCCCTAAGCGAGCAAGGTGACGTGAAAGAGGAGGGCATTGACCTTTTGGTCATGCCCGACGATTGAACGTCAGATTGCCGCTTAGGGGCGTTTGCAGCGTCAATTGGTTAGGCGAAGACGATTAAATTATCTCGATGGATCGCGGGCTTTTCGGCCAGGTCTGCCAGCAGGCGATTGCTGGCGATCTGGTCCTGGCGGCGGCCGGCAGCAAGCTCCAGCACGTCCGAATCGGCCTCGGCGATACCGCGGGCGACGACCATACCGCTCGGATCGCACACATCGAGCACATCGCCCTCGGCAAACTCCCCATCGACCTGGCGAATACCCACCGCGAGCAGGGACGAGCCACGGCTGACCAGAGCTTTCGCGGCACCGTCGTCAACCGTTACCGAGCCATGTGCCTTGTCACCCAGCGCGATCCACAGCTTGCGCGGCGCAATGTCCAGACGCTCCGCCGGCGGATCGAACAGGGTTCCCACGCTCTCGCCGCGGGCCAGACGCACGAGCGCACCGGGCTCCTCGCCCGAGCAAATCACGCTCTGAATGCCAGCCGTCATCAAAATGCGGCTCGCGCGGATCTTGGTGATCATGCCGCCGGTGCCCACCGACGTCGAAGAATCGCCCGCCGAGGCAATGATCTTGGCATCGATTTTGCGCACGACCGGGATAAACTCGGCCGTCGGATCCTCATGCGGATTGGCGGTGTAGAGGCCGTCGATGTCCGAAAGCGTCACACACAGGTCAGCCGAAACCAGGCAGCTCACGAGTGCCGCGAGCGTGTCGTTGTCGCCGAACTTGATCTCGTCGACGGTAACGGTGTCGTTCTCGTTGACGACCGGCACCACGCCCAGCTCCACCAGACGCAGCAGGGCGTCGCGCGCGTGCAGGTAGGACGTGCGGCGCGCCGTGTCGTGGCGCGTGAGCAGCACGAGCGAGGTGAGTAGGTCACGCGCATGGAACTCCTCGTCGTAGGCCGACGAGATGATGCACTGGCCGGCCGAAGCGCATGCCTGCAGGCTCGGCAGATTGCCGACCGGTTTGCGGTCGAAGCCCAGCACGGGATAGCCACAGGCAATGGCGCCGGAGCTCACCACGACCAAGCGCCAGCCAAGCTTGCGCAGGGCCGCGGCCTGATCGGCCAGGCCACCGATAAACGCACGGTTGACCTTACCGTCGGCACCCACCACCGTGGACGAGCCGATCTTTACCACCATCGTTTTATAAGAAGTCGTCATACGTCAAACCAATCGGATGTTGAGCGAGCGGGCGAGCTGGAGCAGCCGGGGCACCTGGTGCGGGACGGACGAAAATGATCCGTTTTCCTCCGTCCCCTTCGGATCATTTTGCCCAGGGGAAGGCCGAAGCCGCGGCCATGTTCTTGCGCACGAGCTCGTCGCGCACCTGGGCCAGGCCCTGTTCCATACCCACCACGTAGGTCTGCGGATACAGGAAGCGCTTGAAAGCCGCGTCCAGATGATCGAGCGCCCAAGCACAGCGCTCGCGCGCGTCCTTGATGCTCTCACGCGGAGCCACCGCGCTGCCGTCGCGCACAATCGGCATCAGCAGCTCACGATACTCAAGCTCGGACACATCGGTCACCAAGGCAGCATCGTTCACGGCCACGAGGGTATTGCCGCGCGCGGCGCCCTCACCTGCCAGATGGTCCTCGTCATAAATCATGTCGCAGACCGGGCCGCCAAAGCCGTCGTAATAGCGGCGCACACGCTGCACGCCCGGAATCGTGCGCTTGTAGGGCTGCTCGGAAAGCTTCACCACCGGCGTCCACGGCTCCGCGTCGCTCGCACGGCGGGCCGAAAGCTTGTACACGCCGCCCAGCGCAGGCTGATCGTAGCAGGTCGCGAGCTTGGTGCCCACGCCAAAGCTGTCGATGGGTGCGCCCTGGTCGAGCAGCGACTGAATCGTGTACTCGTCAAGGTCGTTGGAGACCGAAATCCCCACATAGGGCAGGCCCTCGGCGTCAAAACGGCCGCGGACATACTTGGACAACTTAGCCAGGTCGCCCGAGTCGATGCGAATGGCCGACAGGCGCTCGCCCACCGCCTCCATCTCCTTGGCAACCGTAATGGCATGTTCACAGCCCTCGCGCACGTCGTACGTGTCGATAAGCAGCGTGCAGTTCTTGGGGCTCGACTTGGCAAAGGCGCGGAAGGCCTCGAGCTCGGAATCGAAGCTCATCACCCAGCTGTGCGCATGCGTGCCAAAGACGGGAATACCGTAGCGGCGACCGGCGAGCACATTAGACGTAGAGGAACAGCCGGCAACGTAGCTCGCGCGCGCGACGGCCAGGCCGCCATCGGGACCCTGGGCACGGCGCAGGCCAAACTCGGCCACGGGACGACCGTCGGCCGCCAACACCACGCGTGCCGTCTTGGTGGCAACAAGCGTCTGGAAGCCGACGATGTTGAGCAGCGCGGTCTCGAGAAGCTGGCACTCCAGCGACGGGCCGGTGACGCGCACCATGGGCTCGCGCGGAAACACGAGCTCGCCCTCGGGGACGGCGTCAATGTTCACGTGCGCACGAAAGTTGCGCAGGTAGTCGAGGAATGCAGGCTTAAACATCGCGCCGCCGGCCGGAGCCTGGAGCGAGGCGAGGTACTCGATGTCCTCGGGCGTAAAGCGCAGGTTCTCGACAAGCTCGGGCAGCTCGGCGGTGCCGCACATGACGGCATACGCACTGCCAAAGGGATGGTCACGGTAAAACGCCGTAAAACAACCCTGCTCATTAGCCTTGCCGCTCTCCCACAGGCCCTGGGCCATAGTGAGTTCGTACAGATCGGTGAGCATTGCAATGTCGGTGGGATGCGAGATGTCGGTCAAAGCCATGGGGCGACCTTTCGGATGTGTTGTGCAGAGGTTGAGGGTTGGGCGAGGCGGACGTGCGGGCATGGAGCCCGGCGCGAACAGGTTAGTGCAGGCCCATGCTGCCCGTAATCGTGTAGACCATAAAGACGATAAACGCGATGAGGGCGAGCACGATGATGATTTTTTGAGCCGGAGCCATGCCGGGGATCTCATTCTCGCCCGTAGGCTCCTTGGAGGTGACCATGCGCTGGGCAAAGGTCATCTCGTCACGGCTCGGTTTGGGCTCGACGGACTTGGGACGAGCGGCCTTTTTAGGCTGAGGTTTGGGTGCGGTGGGCGCGGGCTTCGCAGCGGCGGGCTTGGGTGCAGGCGCGGGCTT
>UQTD01000098.1 GCA_900543845.1 uncultured Collinsella sp. | reverse complement strand
CGCCGAATGCTCGCCATCGAAATTTATCGGTGGCCCACTTCAGACTGTAATGGGCGAGTTAGATGGCCGTATCTTTGGACAGCTCAAAATAGTCGGGATGCAAGGCGATAACCGGGCCCTGCTCCTCGGGCATCAGATGCAAGTGCGTCTCAGCCAGATAGCTCGCCGTATCGGTGTCGCCTTCCTTAATGGCCTCGAGAATCCGGCGATGCTGCCGACGAATCGGCTCCCAATCCAGGTCCTGTGACACCATACGCAGCCAGTTATACCGCTCAAAATGCGTGTTGATGCTCTTCATCCAATCCCACAACATGTGACGACCGGCAATCTCAAAACATGTCTCATGGAACAGGTTATCCAGGTCAAAGAAACGGCGCGTTTCGCCATGGTCGAGCGACTCGGACTCGGTAAGAATCTGCTCGAGCCGCTGCTTTTGCTCGGGCGAGGCGGCCGAACAGCATTTAATAAGCACGCTTCTCTCGAGCTTCTCGCGCAAGAAACAAGCGTTCTCAGCGCGTTCCATGCTGATCTTAGAGACGTAGGTGCCGCTTTTGGGACGCGTTTCCACCAGCTCCTGCTCGCGCAGACGCACAAAGGACTCGCGAATGGGTGTGCGCCCGATTCCCGTCTCTTTTTCCAGACCAATCGCCGAAAGGCGCGTGCCGGGCTTGAGCTCGGCATAGATGATCTTGGAGCGCAATGCGTTGTATGCCTGATCTTGCAGGCTCTGATAATGCTGGTGCTGTTCCATAAAGCCCTCGGATGAAGCCTCGGTTAATCGAATACCACCATGCAATACTATCGCATCCCCCGCCCCCCTCATAAGTTGCGGTGGAATAGTTCCTGCTCAAAGCCTTCAGCAGCAAAAACAGGAACTATTCAACCGCAACTACAGCCAACGAGTTGTTGCGATTAGGTGAACGTTCACCTTTTTATTGTTTTTCTCTTCGCAAATAAAATCCCGTGCGTATACTTAGGCTCAAACGAAACCGATTTCGTTGAGCGTGGGCAATAGGATGCTAAGACGCACCCTACCATCTTGGCATCTTATCGCCCACGCAATACCATTTGCTTTCTTCCCGTCTCGTTGGACCTTTAGTCCCATTCCGGCACAGCGAGACACTTCCTAGACGACTGACCGTGGGGCCGGCTTTTCTACTTTTGCAGCAGTGCCTCCGATAACCCTCTTTTGCCGGCCCAGGTCAGCTTTTTCACACAACCGAAAGGACGGGTAGCAACATGCGACCGCTCATCATCATGCATGGCGAGAACATCGACTGGTGCCATACCGTCATCAGAATGCTGATGTATCTGGTGGGCGTTGCAGTACTGGCACTCGGTATGAGTCTCCAGACGGCATCCGGCCTGGGCGTCGCCGCGCTCACGTGCTTTGCCACAACCCTATCCATGCTCACTGGCAAGACGCTCGGCTTTTGGATCACCGCAACCTACGTCGCCTACATCGTGGCGCAATTAGCCATCTTGCGAAGCGAGTTCCAGCCGCGCATCCTGCTCGAGTTGTTCTTCTCAACGCTGATTGGCGGCTTGACCGACCTCTTCATGGCGGTCAACCCACTGCATCCCACGGCACTCCCCACACAGATTGCGACCATGCTGCTCTCCCTCGCTGTCACCGCATTTGGCGTAAGTCTCGTCGTCAACATGGGCGTTGTCCCCAACGCGCCCGACGGCTTGGTGCAAGTCATTGCCGAAAAGCTTAAACGCCGCTTTGGTGACGTAAAAGTCGTGTTTGACTGCTCACATGTCGCCGCCTCGCTCGCGTTGTCGCTGATCTTTATGTACAACCTGGGCGGCTTTGGCGTCACGACCGCCATCTCGGCACTGTTCCTGGGCCATGTCATCAACGTCGCCAACAAGCTGTTCGCCCAGCGCTTTATCCGCGCGGCATTCGGAAAATAGCACCACCGTAAGAACCCGAGAACAGCGCTATACGTTGCTATATCTCACTATACTTTGCTATATCTTGCTATACTTTGCTATATCTTGCTATATCTTGAGCAAAGGTGGCTCACATGCAAACAAACCCTTTTAAGCCCACAGCAGGTAAAACACCTCCCACGATTATCGGCCGCGAAGATGTACTTGAAGAATTCAGTGAAGGCCTCACCAACGGGCCTGGTGCCCCTGGGCGCCTAATGCGCATAGCCGGCGTCCGTGGAACGGGCAAGACGGTCCTCCTTGACGAGTGCTCACGTTTGGCGCAAAGCCGTGGCTGGACGGTCATAAAAGAGGTCGCAACCGAGGGACTTTGCCAACGCATTCTCGAACAGCTGCAGCCCAAATTCCAGGCCAAACACGCCAGATTTGAGCCCACCGTAGCTGGCATATCCATCGGCAGCATAGACATTGAGCGAATCGGTCCATCGCTACGCGACGCCATGAGACAGACAATATCCAAGAATGAAAATGGCCTGCTCATCACTCTCGACGAGGTTCAAGACGCAGAGCTCGATGAGGTCCGAACGCTCTCCATTGCGATTCAGCAGGTTATCGGCGAAGACCTTGATATCGCCTTTGTTTTTGCGGGGCTGCCTTCGATGATTGAAAGCATCATCAACGGAAAGACACTTACGTTTTTGCGCCGTGCCCTCCCCTTTGACCTGAAGGCTGTGGCAGTAACCGAAGTGTCGTACTCCCTCGAGGAAACCATTGAAGCGTCTGGCATGGAGTTGCAGCCAGGTATTGCCGGCCAACTTGCCGAGGCAACGCAAGGTTATCCTTTCATGATCCAACTCGTTGGATACTACGCATGGCAGTTGGCAAGACGCGCACATACACCGATTATTGGAGAAGAAGAAGCCGAGCGCGGCATTGCAACGGCACGCGAACGCTTCTGTGCCATGGTGATTGAGCCCGCGCTACAGCGCATTCCGCCCACGTGCATCGCTTATCTGCTGAGCATGGCATCTTTGGGGCAGACGAGCTCGACCAGCATGGTTGCCGATGCCCTAAACAAAACGCCTCAACAGGTGAGCTCCGTCCGCAGCCGCCTGTTAAGAGAATCGATTATCGAGGCCCCCTCGTACGGCAAGGTCTCATTTGCCATCCCCTACATGCGCGACTACCTCTACGAGCACAAAGCCGAACTGGAAGTTGAACTGTAGAAACGGCAACTGCCCTGCAAGACGAAAACCGTTTTCGTACGGATTTAAAGCAGACGTAAACGATTTTCGTCTTGATTTGCGTACGGAATTAAGACGTAAATTGCGCTTTCGTACGCTTATTACCAGACGCAAATTGTTTTCGTCCGGCCATGCGTCCCCAATCTAGACGAAAAGAGCCCCGAGCTCGTATTGAACTGCATCCCAATTCTTGGACGGGCGCCGATGCCCTGATCTCTGCCATGTCGAGGTGCGAGATCAAATCCTTGGCGCGCTCGCCGGAGTGGTATGCCTTGTTCGGCGCCACCTTCCTGTAGAGCTTCTTGAGCTTCGTCTTCCCCTTGTTGCCCGGCGGCATCTCCGTCTCAGGTGGCAGCCCTAGGAAGGACAGGACGCCGGGCAGGTCGCACAGCATCACGTCCTCGATGTCGGCCTTGGCCGCCAGGTCGACGACTCTCTGCGCTGTCGGCGAGATGTTCGGGGTGCTGCTACCGCCCGCTGGTTCGGAAGCTGGCGGGCAGTAGCGGGCAGTAGCGGCAGTAGCGGTGTGGCTCGATAGGCCCGAATATCCGTAAGGAAGGTGCTCGCTCTCATATGTGCTGATATGCCTCGCCTCGCGAACCTTGGGATGCTTCCTGAGGTAATCCCTCAATTCGAGCCACTCTTTATGCTCATAACGCTTCGAAATCGTTTCCCCGTCGACAGTTTCCTTCACATAATGGTATATTCGAACGCCTTCGAACTTGCCGAACCCGTTCTCGACGTTGAAGTTTCTGAACCAGCGCGAAAACCCATTCAGGTCCATGAAGTTGACTTGGGGATGCCTGTCTTTCGTTCGTTCGAATGAGTGGACGAGCGGAGTGCCTTTGACTTGTTCCAGGCCGAAGGCTTCCATTTCGCGGGCCTGCTCCTTTTTCCAGAATTCGAGATACGACGTCAGCGTCTCGCTTATCGAGATCCTCCGCACGCTTTTTTTGCTTTTGGGCGAGCGAACGCTTCGATCGGCCGCGAACTGCTGCTCAATGAGGATGCTTCTGTTCTCGACGGAGACATCGGACCACGTCATCCCGAGGGCTTCTGCCCTTCTCATGTCGGTGTCGAGCATGAGCATCACGCATGTGATGTGCGCGTCCGGTTCTCGATTGAGTAGGATGTCGAGTAGGCGAGCGGCGTGATGGTTCCTTCGCGGTTGTCGTGGAACTTTTTTGCGTACGAGCCGACGGTGTCCCTCGATTTTTGGACGTAGGTGCCGCTGTTGAGTTCTGCCTTGTAGGCTTCGAGTGCGGCGTCGACCTCTCGGCTTTTGGTGGTATGTATGGTCTGCCACGGCGAATAGCGGTATTTGCCCGTGACCGGATCCTTGCCGAGGCTGTGACGGTAGCGCCACGTGTATTTGTCGCGGCGTTGCTTCGTTCCTTTGCCTATGACGAGAGGTCGGTCGTTCATCGTGTTCCTTGCCTGAAGTGCCTGAGAATCGCGCTCGGTTGCGCGGAATGGCGCAAAGGGCTGGGGCGAGTGGGCATTACCCTTGGTGGTGGGCCCTGCGTGTGGTCACACCCCAAGGGTAATGCTCCGCCTGACCGCTTTCAAGCTCGTTGTGGGTCGAATTTGGGTCGAATTATTCCGCGTACTTTTCTTTCGTAAATCTATGAAAACATCAAATGACCTGGAGTTATATTGACTTCAATTTGGGTCGAAATGTCTGAATGAAACAACGTCGTAGCGACCTCATAACCCGAAGGTCGGTGGTTCAAATCCGCCCCCGCGACCATGAAACTTCAGGTCGGAAGCATAAAAGCTCCCGACCTTTTTCTTTGTCTAGGGGTTTCGGCATCTCTCGTTCTTTGGGTACCTCGAGGCGGGCAATCAGATAGATGCTTACGAGTATCATAGGGTCTTTTTACGTCGCGGTCGTGTCTCGTACTGGTGCGCCGCTCTTTGTGGGACGTGTCACTTTGCCATAGGTTGTCCGGCGGCGGGGCGCAGGTCGTTCCCCGTGGCGTCGCTCCTTTCGACGCTACGCTGCCTGGCTACTCGTTCCACTGGTGCTTTTTCATGTCGACGCAGCCGTTGTC
>UQTD01000097.1 GCA_900543845.1 uncultured Collinsella sp. | reverse complement strand
AGTTCCGCACGCAAAGAAGGCCACTTAATGTGGCCTTCGTCTTGCGCAGGACTGTCCGAAATAGCGAGCAAATGCCCAAGCGGCCCTCTCGGTTCAGCCCCGGAGCGGTATTAGAGATGCAGCACGCGGTCGCGGATCTCCTCGGTTCGACCCTGGTTCCAGAATTGAGTACCGATGTAGCCGCACGTACGACGGGCGACATTCATCTTCTCCTGATCGCGGTTGCCGCAATTGGGGCACTCCCACACCAGCTTGCCGTCATCCTCGACAATCTTGATCTCGCCATCGTAGCCGCACACCTGGCAGTAATCGCTCTTGGTGTTGAGCTCGGCGTACATGATGTTGTCGTAGATGTACTGCATCACGCGAATGACAGCCTTAAGGTTGTCCTGCATGTTAGGAACCTCGACGTAGGAGATGGCACCGCCCGGCGAAAGCTGCTGGAACATGCCCTCAAACTTGAGCTTATCGAAAGCATCAATCTCCTCGGACACATGGACGTGGTAGCTGTTGGTAATGTAGCCCTTGTCCGTCACACCCGGAATAATGCCAAAACGACGCTGCAGGCACTTGGCGAACTTGTAGGTCGTCGACTCAAGCGGGGTGCCGTACAGCGAGAAGTCGATATCGCTTTCGGCCTTCCACTCGGCGCATTTGTCGTTCATGTGCTGCATGACGGCCATGGCAAACGGCGTGCCTTCCTTCTCGGTGTGGCTGTGGCCCGTCATGTACTTGACGCACTCATACAGACCGGCATACCCCAGGCTGATGGTGGAATAGCCGCCCACGAGCAGTTTGTCGATCGTCTCGCCCTTCTTAAGGCGCGCCAGGGCGCCGTACTGCCACAGAATCGGTGCGGCATCCGAAAGCGTGCCCATCAGGCGCTCATGACGGCACAGCAGGGCACGATGGCACAGCTCAAGGCGCTCGTCGAAGATCTTCCAGAACTTGTCCATGTCCTGATGCGAGCTCAGTGCGACATCGGGCAGGTTGATGGTCACAACACCCTGGTTAAAGCGGCCATAGTACTTAGGTTTGGTCGGGTCATAGTTCAGCGCGTTGGCAACATTGTTAAAGCCGTTGCCCGAACGGTCGGGCGTCAGGAAGCTGCGGCAACCCATGCAGGTGTAGCAATCGCCATTGCCGGCGGTCTCACCCTTAGACAGCTTGAGCTCACGCATCTTTTTCTCGGAGATGTAGTCGGGCACCATGCGCTTGGCGGTGCACTTCGCAGCCAGCTGAGTCAGGTAGAAGTACGGGGAATCCTCGTAAACGTTATCGTCCTCGAGCACATAGATAAGCTTGGGGAACGCCGGAGTGATCCACACGCCAGCCTCGTTCTTAACGCCCTCATAGCGCTGACGAAGCGTCTCCTCCACAATCATGGCAAGGTCGTGCTTCTCCTGGGGCGTACGGGCCTCATTGAGATACATAAAGACTGTCACGAACGGCGCCTGGCCATTCGTGGTCATAAGGGTCACGACCTGATACTGAATCGTCTGGACGCCGCGACGGATCTCGTCACGCAGACGATCCTCAACGACCTCACGGACCTTCTCGGCAGACGCAGAGACGCCAAGCTCCTCGAGCTCGCGGGCAACCTCGCCGCGAATCTTCTGACGGCTCACCTCGACAAACGGAGCCAGGTGGGTCAACGAAATCGACTGACCGCCATACTGGGAAGAGGCGACCTGCGCGATGATCTGCGTCGCGATATTGCAAGCAGTCGAAAAGCTGTGCGGCTTCTCGATCAGCGTGCCCGAGATAACGGTGCCATTCTGGAGCATATCCTCCAGGTTCACCAGGTCACAGTTATGCATGTGCTGGGCGAAGTAGTCCGAATCGTGGAAGTGAATCAGGCCCTCGTTGTGGGCATCCACGATCTCCTGGGGCAGCAGCACGCGCTGCGTCAGGTCCTTGGAAATCTCGCCGGCCATGTAGTCGCGCTGAACGGAGTTGACAGTCGGGTTCTTGTTGGAGTTCTCCTGCTTGACCTCTTCGTTATTGCACTCAATCAGCGACAGAATCTTGTCATCGGTCGTGTTCTTTTGGCGCTTCAGGCTCTGAACATAGCGGTAGATGATGTAGTGGCGAGCGACCTCGTAGCAGTCGAGACGCATAATCTCGTCCTCGACCAGATCCTGGATCTCCTCGACCGATACGGTGTGGCCGGCCTTCTCACATGCCTCGGCGACGTTTTGTGCCGCATAGATCACCTGGCGGTCGGTAAGGCGAGAGCCTTCCTCGACCTCCAAGTTTGCGGCGCGGATCGCATTGACGATCTTATCGATGTCAAAGGTAACCTCGGTGCCGCTGCGCTTGATGATCTTCATCCTCTTGCCTCTTTCGCATCGTAGCCTCATTGCGCTTCAGAGCCAAACGATGCCCGGCAGGGCTTACCCTGTCTTGCGGCGCCGTCGCGCAATCTGTGTTTTCGATAACCATAGGCCCTCATGCGGACAATCCTCGCAGCCAATCAAGGGGCTCAAAGATCCATCCAAATAATGGGGCGAATAAGGTTCTCGTTCTCTGTCCGCCATCTATCATACGACAAAGAGGCATCTATATCCTGTATTCTTTTTTTAGGTCAAACACAACATATAGTGTTTCAGCAGGTCAAAGCAATTGGTCAATTTGCAGACGCATTATAAATGAAGGCCTCTTGGCAGACTGCTAAAACGTTATCAACCCAACTACCTGCACAGCAGTTTTGAAACCCCCTCAACCGTGCCGCCGCCAAATAGCACCAAAACCAAGCTGCTCGCGCCAAAAGAATCCAAAAGATTGTCCTTGACCAACATGTTGCGGTCATGATGGGCCAGGACACATGCAATCTGCCGGCACCCCTACGGGATACAAAGACCATCGCGTACGGACCTTGGATCAATATTTGATGACTTATTTGGCGGCGCGCTTGGTGGCAAAAAACAAAACAGCCCAGAGGACATAGCCTCTGAGCTGCGAACATTTGGTGGGCGTTAGAAGATTTGAACTTCTGACCTCTTCCGTGTCAGGGAAGCGCTCTCCCCCTGAGCTAAACGCCCAAATGGAGCGGACAACGGGGCTCGAACCCGCGACCCCAACCTTGGCAAGGTTGTGCTCTACCAACTGAGCCATGTCCGCTTACGAGGATTAATCTTACGTGATGCCCGCATCCTATGCAAGAACTTTTTTTGAAAAGTTTTGCGACGCCCTCGCGAACCTCGCGAAGACATCAGCCACCACGGAAGGCGCAGGCAAACGCAAACTCGCCGCAAGAGGCCCTTACATCTCACCGAGCATGATCCAGGCAGAGCTGTCCTGCGCGAGTCTGCCGTCTGCAAGCGCTGATGAGGTGAGCAGGACCCTGCCCGCCGGCAGCTCCACGGGTGCTGCACCGAAGTTCGTCACGCACGCCCAGCCGTTATCGCGGCGATAGGCGATGACGCCGCCCTCAGCGCCCTCGGCACCATCCGCAAGACCGGTGCGCCCGTCAAGATCGAGCCACGCAAGATCGTTGGCGCACCCGCGCAGCTTGCGCCGCAGCCAGAGGGCGTCACGATAGAGCGCAAGCATCGATGTCGGGTCCGTTTCTTCCCTATCGGCAGCATAATCGGAAAACCATGCAGGCTGCGGCAGATGGGGCGCCGCATCAGCGTCCGCCGGCGAAAACCCAAACGATCCGCCCTGCGCGGGATCGTCCGCCGCTACCCACGGCAGGGGCACACGACAGCCGTCGCGCCCCTTCTCGCGCTTCGGTCCGCGCGTATTGGTTGCACTGGGATCTTCGAGTGCAGTCCACGGGATATCAGCCACCTCAAAAAGACCGAGCTCCTCACCCTGATACACGTATGCCGAGCCCGGAAGCGCCAGTTCAAGCAAAAGAGCCGCCCGCGCGCGGCGCTCGCCGAGTTCACGGTCCTCGTCATAAGACGACCCGTCGCGTAAGAGCCAGTCGAGCGCAATCTGGTGGTAGCGCGTCGCCTTGATTTGCGGCAGGGCATAGCGCGTCGCCACGCGCGGCACGTCGTGGTTGGAGAGTACCCAGGTCGAGGCGGAATCGGATTCGATAGCTGCCTTCAAGCCCTCCTCGATTGCAGCGTGCATGTCATCATAGGTCCAAGTGGCCTTGGCAAACTCAAAGTTGAATGTCTGGCCAAGCTCGCTGGGACGCGCATAGAGATACTGGCGCTCAGGCAGCACCCACGCCTCGGCAACGGCGCTGCGCGGCGGATTATAGCGGTCGAACACGCGGCGCCACTCGCGATAGATCTCGTGGACCTCGTTGCGGTCCCACAGCGGATGGGCGCCGTCGTCAACCATGTCATCGCCCTCGGCGAGATGCCACCGGTCGAGGTCATCGCGGTCGAGATCCTTGGCGAGACCGTGCGCCACATCGATGCGAAAGCCATCGACGCCTCGATCGCTCCAAAACGCCAGGACGTCGCAAAAGAACGCGTGAACCTCGGGGCATGACCAGTCAAAGTCCGGCTGCTCGGGCGTAAACATGTGCAGATACCATTGACCGTCCGCAACACGCGTCCAGGCGGGGCCGCCAAAGTTGGCATTCCAATTGGTGGGAGGCAGCTCGCCATGCTCGCCGCGACCATCGCGGAAGATATAACGGGCGCGCTCGGGCGATCCGGGGCCGGCGGCAAGAGCGGCTTTGAACCAGGGGTGCTGGTTGGATGAATGGTTGGGCACGATATCGACGATGACCTTGATGCCGCGCGCGTGAGCCGCAGCGATCATGTCATCGAAGTCGTCAAGCGAGCCGAGACGTGGGTCGACATCGCAGTAGTCCGCCACATCATAGCCGCCATCGACAAGAGGCGAAGGGTAAAACGGGCTCAGCCAGATGGCCTCGATGCCCAGCCGCTCAAGATAGTCCATCTGCTGGGTAATGCCCGCGATATCGCCCAGACCCGAACCGGTCGAATCCTTAAACGAACGCGGGTAGATCTGATAGATCGCGGCATCGGACATCCATGAGCGCGAAGAGGACTTTTCTGCAGCCATGGGGTGAGCCTCCCTTGCAACGAGGTTTTGCGAGATGCCCACGATGATACGCCCAAAGCTGTCATTCGAGGCAAACAACGCCACAGCCACACCCCAAAACGCTCGCTCCCTCTCGGGCTCGAGCCTCCTGGGACGAATCGATCGATTAGTGAAAAGAACGGAAGACTCACTCCCCCGGCCACAACAGACACTATGACCCAATCCGAGGGCACTAAAAAGATAGGAGCCCCCGCTCGT
>UQTD01000096.1 GCA_900543845.1 uncultured Collinsella sp. | reverse complement strand
TCGCGCGCCTTCTCGGCAACAAACGCCGCAGCCGAGGTGTCGAGCTGCACCGTCGCGTGCGTGCGGGCGGGTGCGGCGACCTCGCCGGCGTGCATTACGATGACGCCGCAGGTGCTCGTCTTAACGAACTCAACCATCTTGGGATCGGTGAAGCCCGTCACGTCGTTGACAATCGAAGCACCGCAGCGCACAGCCGCCTTGGCAACCGCCACATGACGCGTATCGATCGAGACGATGGCGCCCTCTTTGGCGAGCGCGCGCACGACGGGCAGCACGCGACGCGCCTCCTCGTCGGGGTTGACCGGGGTAAAGCCGGGGCGCGTGGACTCGCCGCCCACGTCGATGATGTCGGCGCCGGCATCGAGCATCGCCAGGCCGTACTCGATAGCGGCATCTTGGTCAAAGTGCTCACCGCCGTCGCTAAACGAATCGGGCGTCACGTTGAGGACGCCCATGATGCGCGGACGGTCAAAGCTGAGCTCGTACTTTCCGCACCGCCATGTCTTGCTGTCGTTCGCCATGAACATCCTCCTAAAATGCCCACGCCGCCGCGCTCGGGCGCTGGCGGCGGGGTCGCTTTGCAATCAGTCTTTCTATTGTATCCGCGCGCGCGGGCTAGAACGCAAACGCGGCCGCGATGTCGCAAGAAATCAGCAGGTCGGCATTTGCATCCTGATCGGTGGGCGCCAAATTGCAAATGGCCAGCGTATCGCCAGTAAAGTAACGCGTGAGGCCCGCCGCCGGATACACCACGAGCGAGGTTCCGCCCACGACGAGGGCGTCGGCTGCGGCGATGGCAGCAACGGCGCCGGTCAGCACATGCTCGTCGAGCGGCTCCTCGTAGAGCACCACATCGGGCTTGATGCGACCGCCGCACGCAGGGCACACGGGCACGCCCGCGGTATCCTCGTGCTCGCGCGCGCAAATCCATTCGGCGCTGTAGACCGCGCCGCACGTCTGGCAGATATTGCGGTGGACCGAGCCATGCAGTTCAAACACGCGCCGTGAACCAGCCGCCTGATGCAGGCCATCGTTGTTTTGCGTCACCACGGCATCGAGCTTGCCGGCGCGCTCCAGCTCCGCCAGCTTGGCGTGGCAGTGGTTGGGCTTGGCGTCAAGGGAGATCATCTTGGTCCGGTAGAAGTCGAAAAACTCCGCCGGATGCGCCTCGTAGAAGCTGTGCGAGAGCATAGTCTCGGGCGGATAGGAAAACCGCTGGTGATACAGACCGTCCACGCTGCGGAAATCGGGAATGCCGCTTGCCGTGGAAACCCCCGCGCCGCCAAAGAAGACCACGTGGCTATGGGTTTCGAACAGCTCCGCCAGCGCGGCGGAGGCCTGTTTGGGGTCCGATATTGCCTGCGTCATATATGTCCTCCGTCCGTGTCTTAGGGACGGCGGCGTTCGCACTATCACTCGCGGACTCCGCCCCGCTCTTGTTGCGTTAATCTTAAGCCTGCCAACCCCGTCGAAAGGACACCATGCCTCAGACTTACACTTTCGCCTCGTGGAACGTCAACGGCCTGCGCGCCGTGCTCAAAAAGGACCCGAGCTTTATCCAGATCGCACAGGACCTCGATGTCGATATCCTAGCGCTGCAGGAAACCAAGCTGCAGGAGGGCCAGGTCGATATCGACCTGGCCGGCTATCACCAAACCTGGAGCTACGCCGAGCGCAAAGGCTATTCGGGCACTGCGGTCTTTAGCCGCCAGGAACCGCTGCGCACGCTGCACGCGGATGCGCTGCAGCCCTACGCCGGCGAGGGTGGGGCCGCCGAGCTCGTCGCCCAAGCCGCAACCGAGGGCCGCGTCTGTGCGCTCGAGTTCGACAAGTTTTGGTTCGTGGACGTCTATACGCCCAACGCCCAAAACGAGCTCGCGCGCATCGATGTACGCATGGCCTGGGACGATGCCTATCGCGGCTTTTTGGCAGGCCTCGAGCGCGAGACCGGAAAGCCCGTCGTAACCTGCGGCGACTTTAACGTGGCACACGAGGAGATCGACCTTAAGAACCCCAAGTCCAACCGCGGCAACGCCGGCTTTTCGGACGAGGAGCGCGGCAAGTTCACCGAGCTGCTCGACGCCGGTTTTACCGACACCTGGCGCGCAGCCAATCCGGACGTCGAGGGCGTCTACAGCTGGTGGAGCTACCGCTTTAATGCCCGCAAGAACAACGCAGGCTGGCGCATCGACTACTTCCTGGTAAGCGACGCAATCGCCGGCAACGTACGCGACACCGGCATCCGCGGCGATATCTTCGGCAGTGATCACTGCCCCGTCACCCTCACCCTGGAGCTCTAACCCCCAAATGATCCCCCGGGGACGGAGGAAAACGGATCATTTTCACCTCGCGAGGGAATCCACGCGGCACACCCGCCACGAAATCGGCCCATCTACTACGTTTGAGCTACTACCCTCAACCACAGCGAACAACGCAAAAAGAAAACCGCAGGTAGAAAGCCTGCGGTTTTTCATAAAACACGGTTGTGATTGGGGGTGTCGGGCTAAACGTAGTAGATGGGCCAGTTTCGTGGCGAGCGCCGTCAACTGATTCCCTGGGGACGTCTGGGGACGGAAGAAAACGGATCATTTTGGCTCTCTGAGGGCCACGACGCCTGTCATATCAGCCGGCCATTCCAAAACTATGCCGGTTTACGGGGCTGAATCGCAGATCCCCAACCACACGCAATTCGAGCAAAATAAAACCGCAGGTAGACGGCTCGTCTATTTTCGAAAAATGCCGGTATGGTCGGCCTGCGTCAATCCAGCCCGTAAACCGGCATAGTTTTGATATGACACCAAGGCAATATTGATTCTCGCCCCGGCGCAACCGCCATTACAGCCCGTACTTCACGACGACACGGTTAATGCGACGGCACCAAGGCTTGTACAAGGCGGCCAAGAACACGCAGGTCGCGAGGCCGTGCGTGATATCGAACGGCACCGCCGTAGCAAGACGCGCTACGGCGCCTGCCCAGGTGAGCGGCTGCACAAAACCGATGATGTCATACGCGTTGATCACGACGCCATACAGCAAGCCCGAGGCAAAGCCATACGCCAACAGCGCCGGCATTCGCACGGTTCCATCGGCACGGTCAAACGCGCCCGCATGCGCCAGTGCGCCACCGATATAGCCCACCAGACCCCAGGCATACATCTGCCACGGCGTCCACATGCCCTGTCCAAAAAAGAAATTACTGGTCAGCGCTGCCAACGCGCCGACCATGAAGCCGTTGCGTCGGCCCAACGTCGCCCCCGCGATAATAGCGATGGCGCTCACGGGTTTAAAGTCGGGAATGGGGCCGAACAAGATGCGGCCCGCCGCGGCCAACGCCGCCAGAACCAGCGTTGGCACAATCTGGCGCAAGCCCGGGCGCGACGCCTCGTAGCCCGCAAAAAACAGTGCAAGCACGAGCGCCACCACGACAAGCATGGCAAGCGCCGCCTGCTCAATGCCCGCCAGCAACGCCGCAGTCATCACTGCCGGCACCGCCAGGAGCAGCGGGATCTCCATTTTTGTGAGTAGGCGCGAGGCGCGATGATCCGTCATCGCATCACGCCCTGTAGAACACGTTGTCGGCAAAGAAATCTGCCGGAGGCTCCATGCAGGCGATCTCGCCGTCGAACATCATGGCGACATCGTCGGACACCTGCTCGGCAAAGTCTAGGTCGTGCGTGGCAATGACAACGGTGCCGCCAGCCTGCGCATGCTCGCGCAGGGCTCGGGCGATAATGCAGCGACTTGCCAGGTCAAGGCCCTTGGTGGGCTCATCAAGCAGCAGCAGCTCCGGACCAATCAATAGCAGCTTTGCCAACGCAAGCAGCTGGCGCTGACCGCCCGAAAGATCGTACGGGTGACGCGCCTCCAAGCCCGCCAGACCCAGGCGCGCTGTCTGCTCCTGTGCTGCGGCCTCGTCGTATCCGCAGGTCGAAGCCCATTCCATCAGCTCGTCGCGCACCGTTTCGGCGACCAGCAATGCCTTGGGGTTCTGTGGCAGCAGCGCCGCCGAAGCCGTCCCACGCACCATGCGGCCACGCTGCAGCTTAGCCGTCTTGGCCAGCACCGAGAGCATCGTCGACTTGCCGCAGCCGTTTCCGCCCACGACCGCATGCACCGCGCCGGCCGAAAACGTCACATCGAGCCCGCGCAGCACCCAACCGCCCACGCGATCGTAGCGAAACCAGCCTTCCGACAGGGTGGTAGCCGACCCGCCGTGCATTTTTTGGAGTATTCTGCTTCCATCCGTGCGCGGGAAGGCTTCCGAGCCGTTCTCGTACGACGTTTGCGCCACAAATTCGGACGATTTGTCCAATTCCGAATTTTTTTTCGCGCTCGATACGTCCCCGGGCGGCTCCAGAGAGCCCAAATTGTCCTCACGCCTGCTGAATACTCCGTTTTTTGCACATCGGATGGCACCCCACCCCAACATGTCATCGGAAAACAGCGATTCTCGGCGTCCCAAAGAAGCCATATCCGCCACTTCGCGCACGCGACCGCCCTCAATCCGGTACGCACGCGTCGCATACTCGAGCATCGGCCGCGGTTGATGCGTAGCCACAACAACCGTGCAGCCCAGCTCACGGTTCACGCGAAACAGCGCGTGCAGAAAATTCTTCTCGGCAACGGGATCGAGCTGAGACGTGGGCTCGTCGAGTAACAGCACACGCGGACGCAGCGCCAGGACGGCGGCAAGCGACAGCAGCTGCTTGCGGCCACCCGAAAGCGTATCGGTATCGCGATGAAGCCAGTCCTCCAGACCAAAGAAATAGCTGGTCTCGGCAACACGGCGGCGCATCTCGTCGCGCGACGCACCCAGATTCTCTAGCCCAAACGCCATCTCGTGCCACACGGTCTCGCACACAATCTGGTTCTCGGGATCCTGGAACACGTAGCCCACGCGCTCCGCAGACGCGCGCACGTCCATGTCGGCAACGTTCTCGCCCAGCACGAGCAGTTCGCCAGCGCGCTCGCCCGCCGGAGCAATCTCGGGCTTGAGCAGCGACAGCAGCGTCGACTTACCCGATCCGGTACCGCCAACAAGCAGCGCAAATGCACCTTGGGGAACAGACCAGTCGAGCCCCTCGAGCACCGCAGCATCAGCCCCGGGGTAGGCAAAGCTCAGGCTCCGCACCTCAATCGCCGGCATATCCGAGCCGCACGCCGCGCGTGAGGCCGGGCCCCTATCCAACCGAGTCATCAGCCGAACCTCTTCTCATCGATCGCATGCAACACACAGGGCAGCACCATCCAAACAGCATACACGGCATAGCCCAGCCACGGCGCAGGCACCGAAAGCTGCGGGTAAAACGAATACTGCGTCGTCGCGGCCCACGCCACTGCCGCCGTGGCCACGCCAAACAGCGCAAGCCCAACCAGCGCGGCAGCGTCGCTGCGCCCCAGCCGATACCGCGTGTACGTCGTGCGA
>UQTD01000095.1 GCA_900543845.1 uncultured Collinsella sp. | reverse complement strand
TGGCGACCATATCCCACTGGTCCAGACGCTCGCCGGCCGAAAGGCGCGAGTGGAAGACCGCGACCGTCTCACCGAAGCGCGAGCGGAAGCGACCGACGGTTTGGGCCGTCAGCGAGATCTCGGGCACGAGCACGCAGGCCGAACGGCCGGCCGCCAGCACGCGGTCAATCGCCGAAAGGTAAACCTCGGTTTTGCCGGAGCCGGTGACGCCGTCAACCAGCACCACGTCGCCATGAGCGTCCAGACGGGCGCGCTCAATCTGCGCGAGCGCCTGCTGCTGACCGTTCGTGAGCGCGACGGGCGCCTTGCCGCTTGCCGAGGACAACGTGGTCTGCTCGCCGCAACCGCGCCAGGCACGGCGCTCCTCCACCACCACGACGCCGCGTTTTTCGAGCGCCTTGATGGTCGCGGACATGCTGTTGTAGAGCAGGTTGAGATCGCGCGTCGTGACGGGGCCGCACTGGAGTGCCTCGATGAGCTGACGCTGGCGAACTGCGGTCTTGGGCGGCGTATAGTCGAAGCCCTCGGGCATAAGCATGACCCAGCGGTTTTGGATGGGTTTAACGGCGGGGCGCTCAACGGTCCACACGCCATCATCGCCCTTGACCACGCGCGGACTTCCACCCGGGGGCAAGAACAGACGCAGACACTCGGAAAGCGTTGCGACGTACTCGCGGCTCATCCAACGCGCGATGCGGGCGGCCTCTGCGGTAAAGAGCGGTTTGCTGAGGATAGCCTCGACAGCTTTAATGCGCGCGGGGTCGAGGGTAATGTTGCCTTGCAAGTCGCCCAGTTCGGGCGCAATATCGACGATATAGCCTGCGGCGGCACGGTTGCCAAAGTGGACCAGAACCGTCGATCCGACCTGGGCCTCGCTCGCAAGGGACTCAGGAATGCCGTAAGCAAACGGTTCGGACAGCGCACGGGTGGAGATGTCGAGAACCACGCTCGTGTAGGCGGCAATGGGCTCAGGTGAAGGCTCGGGCTTGGCCAGGGCAGCACCGGATGCCGGCGCCGCCGGAGTCTCCTCCGGATCCGGCGAACCAAACAGCGAAAGTTGCTCGGCCATGGCCCCAGCACCTCCCATCCCATTCGTCTACAGAAACAAGAACCCCGCTCAGGGTGAACGGGGCTCGGATACAAACGTTTGCGCAGCGATTACAGCGCCATCGTGCGGGCGCGATCGATGCGCGCCAGGCAGTCGTCGCGGCCGACGAGCGCCATGGTCTCGCCCAGCGGAGGGCTCACCATGTTGCCGCAGACGGCGACGCGCACGGCCTGGAATACCACGCGCTTCTTGAGGTCCATCTGCTCGGGCAGCGGCTCAAGCGCGGCGTCGATGTTGGCAGCCGTCCACTCGTTCACACCCTCGAGCGCGGCCTTGGCGGCGTCCAGGATGGCACCCATGCCCTCCTTGGCCAGGCCCTTGTTGACGGATTTCTCGTCATACTCGAGCGTCTCGGCCGTAGCGAAGATGGGAGCGGCGACGGTCACGGCGTCGGCCGGCATCTTGGTGCGCGGCTTGACGATAGCGGCAAGCGCGTCGATCCAATCCTCGCCGTACTCGACATTACCCTCGATAAGACCCGCCTCGTGCAGCTCGGGAACCATGATCTCGTCGGCAAACTGAGCATCGGACATGCCATTGATATACTCGGCGTTGACCCAGTCGAGCTTCTTGGGGTCGAAGGTCGCCGGGTTCTTGGAGATGCGGTCGAGCGAGAACTTGCTGGCCAGGACATCGCGCGGGATGATCGTGGTCTCGCCGTCGAGCGACCAGCCGAGCAGCGCCAGGTAGTTGACGAAGGCGTCGGACAGGTAGCCGGCGTCGCGGTACTCCTCCACCGAGGTGGCGCCGTGGCGCTTGGAGAGCTTCTTGCCGTCGGCGCCCAGGATCATGGAGATGTGAGCGAACGTGGGCACGGGAGCGCCGAGGGCCTCGTAGACCATGACCTGACGCGGGGTGTTGGACAGGTGGTCGTCGCCGCGGATGACATGGGTGATCTTCATCATGGCGTCATCGACGACGGTCGCGAAGTTGTACGTGGGCGTGCCGTCGGAACGGAAGATGACAAAGTCGTCGAGCTCCTTGGCATCAAAGGTCACCTCGCCGTGGACGGCATCGTGGATGACGACGTCTCCGCGGTCCTCGGGCACCTTGATGCGCAGGACATAGGACTCGCCGGCCTCGATGCGACGGCGGGCCTCCTCGGGATCAAGATCGCGACAGCGGCGCTGATATCCCTGGAAGGGGTCCTTGCGCTCCTGCGCGGCCTTGCGGTCGGCGTCGAGCTGCTCCTTGGTGCAGAAGCAGGGATAGGCCTTGCCCTCGTCCCAGAGCTTCTGGGCGGCCTGCTTGTACAGGTCCAGACGCTCGGTCTGTGCGTAGGGGCCATAGTCGCCGCCCACCTCGGGACCCTCGTCCCAGTCCAGGCCCAGCCAACGCATGGCGCGCAGAATGATCTGCGTGTTCTCGTCGGTGGAACGGGTGGGGTCGGTGTCGTCGATGCGCAGGATGAACGTGCCGCCGTTTGCGCGGGCGAAAGCCCAGTTATAGATAGCGGTGCGGGCGCCGCCGATGTGCAGCTTGCCCGTCGGTGAGGGTGCAAAGCGGACGCGAACGTCTGATGCCATGGAAATCTCCTCGATTGCAGGATGGATGTCTAACCGCATCAGTATAAAGCAACAAAGTAAAGCAACAAAGCAACCTCCGCACAAAGGGCACCGACCCACTCATTGGGGACAGACTTAAATGACCAGTCATTGGGGACGTTCTTAAACGACTAGTCGTTGGGGACACTCTTCGAAGTTGTCTGAAGAGTGTCCCAAGTGCCGCCTAAGGCTGGTCATTTAAGTCTGTCCCCAATGAGTAGGTGCGGAAAGGGTGTGAATATTCGATTAACGCGATATGATGTGCCCTTGCATATAGAGCTCGGCGGAATGGTAACGGTCGCCGGGACACGTTTTTGAAAGGACAATCATGTCAGAAGAACTTCGTTCCATCCCACCCAAACACGGGTCCTTTGTGTTTACGTCGGAGTCGGTGACCGAAGGTCATCCCGATAAGATCGCCGATCAGATCAGCGACGCCGTCCTCGACGCAATCCTCGCTAAAGAAATAGAGCTGCAGGAGCAGGGCTACATTGCACCCAACGGCGTGCCCGCCAACGTTGAGAACGTCCGCTGCGCCTGCGAGACCCTCGTGACCACCGGCACCGTCATCGTTGCCGGCGAGATCCGCACCCAGGCCTACGTCGATGTGCAGGAAATTGCCCGTGGCGTTATCCGCCGCATTGGCTACAACCGCGCAAAGTTCGGTTTTGACTGCGATACCTGCGGCGTTATGAGCCTCATCCACGAGCAGTCGCCCGATATCGCCCAGGGCGTCGACGAGTCCTTCGAGACCCAGACCGGCACCACCACCGACCCGATCGACCTGATCGGCGCCGGCGACCAGGGCATGATGTTTGGCTATGCCTCCAACGAGACCAAGACCCTCATGCCCATGCCGCACTACCTGGCGAGCCGCCTGGCCGAGCGCCTGGCCGCCGTACGCCACGACGGCATCCTGCCCTACCTGCGCCCCGACGGCAAGACCCAGGTCACCGTGCGCTACGAGGACGGCAAGCCCGTCGAGGTCACGACCATCGTCATCTCCACGCAGCACGCCGCCGAGATCGAGGATATGGGCAAGATCAAGGACGACCTCATCGAGCACGTCATCACCCCCGTCATGGCTGCCGAGAACATGCCGTGGGACAACGCCGACATCTATGTGAACCCCACCGGTCGCTTTGTCGTGGGCGGCCCCATGGGCGACACGGGCCTCACCGGCCGCAAGATCATCGTGGACACCTATGGCGGTTACGGCCGTCACGGCGGCGGCGCCTTTAGCGGCAAGGACTGCACCAAGGTCGACCGCTCCGCCGCATACGCCGCGCGCTGGGTCGCCAAGAACGTGGTGGCCGCCGGCCTGGCCGACCGCTGCGAGGTCGAGCTGGCCTACGCCATCGGCGTGTCCAAGCCGCTGTCGATTATGGTCGACACCTTCGGTACCGCGCATGTTGCCGAGGACAAGATCGTCGAGGCCGTCGAGAAGACCTTCGACCTGCGCCCGGGCGCGATCATCCGCGACCTGGACCTGCGTCGACCGATCTACGAGAAGACGGCAGCCTACGGCCACTTCGGCCGCGAAGACGCCGACTTCACCTGGGAGAAGACCGATCGAGTCGAAGAACTCAAAGCAGCCTGCGGCCTGTAAGCTAACGAGAAAAGCCACAACCAAATAAAAACGCACCAAAAGAAGTACCGGCACCAACCGGTACTTCTTTTTTATTTGAACGGTGGTGAAGATATTTCGATATGCAATGCATGACGCGTCACCAGCTAATGAATTTTGCAACACGCGCACTTCTACCATGTATCCTTAGTCCCGAGGGGCGGGGCATAAGGTCGATCGCGAGTTCCGCACGAGCCGGAGAGCACTTAATGTGCTCTCCGTGCGAGCAGGACTGTCCGAGCAGGCGACCTTTTGCCCCGCCCCTCGGGACGAAGGGATAGAAAAGGAGCAGCCATGGCAGGCAAGCCGCAAACACTAGCTACGACCTCGGCATTCGAGATCTTGGGGCCCGTCATGGTCGGCCCTAGCTCATCGCACACCGCCGGCGCCCTGCGGTGCGCACAGGTGGCCGCCAGCCTGCTCGAGGGCCGCATCACCAAGGTCACCTTTGGCCTGTGGAACTCCTTCGCCCACACCTACCGCGGCCACGGCACCGACCGCGCGCTCGTCGCGGGCATCCTGGGCCTCGACACCGACGACGAGAATATCAAACAGGCTTTCGACCTCGCACGCGAGCAGGGCCTCGATTATCACTTTGACATCAAGGGCGACGACGCCTCTATCCACCCCAACACCGTCGATATCGAGATGGTCGACGACAGGGGCGCTACGGCGCAGGTCCGCGGCGAGAGTCTGGGCGGTGGCAAGATGCGCATCAGCCGCATCAACGGCGTCGGTGTCGACATCTCGGGTATGTACTCCACGCTCTTCGTGGCACACCAGGACGTCCCCGGCGTGCTTGCCGCGCTCACGAACCTGCTCGCCTACGCGCACGTGAATATCGCCTTCTGCCGTACCTACCGCACCGAGGTGGGCGGCCAGGCCTACTCCGTCTTTGAGACCGACGGCACACCCGACGACACTGTCATCCCCATGCTGCGCAAACTCGACAACGTCGGCTACGCCACCTTTATTGAGCTCCCCGGCTCGGCATCATCGCTCTCCCCCGGCGTCTCGGCCAAGGAAATCTTCGACGACGGCGAGCAACTGCTCGACGCGTGCGAGGAGCTGGGACTCAGCATCGGCGCCGTCATGGCCATGCGCGAGGCGCGCCTCACCGGCGAGGCCCACGCCGTCGCCGCCATGCGTCGCGTGCTCGAAGTCATGCGCGAAGAGACCACGGC
>UQTD01000094.1 GCA_900543845.1 uncultured Collinsella sp. | reverse complement strand
CACGGACGGCGGCTTCGACACCGTTTCGGCCGACAAGGACGGCCGCGTCGGCACCGACCCCGCGAAGGGCTGGACCGATATCACGGCCGAGTGCGCCACCAAGGTAGCGGCCGACGGCAAGACCTTCACCGTGCGCACCGCCGACTTGATCGCCGCGCTCGGCGGGGCCGACGCCTTCACCGCGGGTGCCCGCGTGGTCGCCGTGTACAATGCGCCGCTCAACAGCGCATGCAACCACGGCATCGCGAAGGGCAACCCCAACGAGGTCTACTTGCGCTACCCGCGCTCTCCCTTTGCCGACCAGTCCGGCGACGCCGGCTTCACCCACACGCCGAGCGACGATGCGTGCGCCTACACCTGGGATCTCGCGCTCACCAAGCGCGGTAGCGACGGCGACAAGCCGCTGCCCGGGGCGGTCCTGAACATCGCCGACGACCGCGGCCGCACGCTAGCGGCTGACGGCACGTGGGATGCAGAGGGTAAGGCCACCGTCACCACGGGCGAGGACGGTCGCGTGGCCGTCTCGGGCGTGGACTCGGGCAAGCTGGAGGTCCGCGAGCTCAAGGCGCCCAAGGGCTACACCGCCTTTGAGGGCACACGCTCCGTGACGGTCAAGGCCGAGGGTCTGGACGTCGACCAGGTGGCCGCCGCCAAGCCCAAGCTCACCATCACGGCCGAGTCGCCCCTGCGCGCCGACAGCGCGGACGGGTCGACGGGCAGCCTGGAGGCGTCGCTCATTAACACGCCCACCGGCACACCCCCTAGCATTACCACCGGAGGCTTTATGCCCTCGACTGGCGATATGGCAATGTTCACCGCGGCCGCCGCAGCGGCCGCCGGAGCTGCGCTCATCGTGGTCGCGCTCCTGGTCAAGCGGGGAGGTGGCAGCCATAAAGAGTAGCTGGCAGCCCCACAGAGAGCGGGGCGAGACGTAGCGAAGCAGATGCTAAGACACAGACAGACAGATTTAGATCAAATGGAATTCGAGCAGAAAGCAGAGGAAAAGAAGATGAGCATGAGCAAGAACATCGCACGCCTGGCAGTAACCGCCGGCCTCACAGCAGCGCTGAGCTTCGGCGGAGTTATGGCCCCGGTGACCATGGCGTTTGCTGCGGAGGGCGACGATACGATCACGATCACGCAGAACGAGAACAATGGAGCCACCAAGTTCAAGGCATATCAGATCTTTAAGGCCGATGTCGTGGACAAGGACGGGCAGAAGGTCGCGTCCAACGTCGACTGGGCGAGCGACCAAGCGAGGGATGCCGTTCGCGGCGTCCTTACGTCTGAAAACGCGCCAGGCATCACCAATTCGTCGACCGCGCAGGAGGTCGCCGACTACCTTTCTGAGGCGATCATGGATACCACTCCTACCGCGGTCGTGAAGAAGGACGATCTTCTCAATAAGATTGCCCTGGCCGTCGAGAAGGACGTGCCCGCGACTGGCGTGGGTTTTGATGCTGGCACCCCCTTTACTGCCACGAGCAAGGGCTACTACCTCTTCCTGACCGATACCTCTTCGATTGGAACCAAGGACGATTACGCCGATAAGAAGCAGACCGGCACCTCGCCGATCTTTGCGGTCGTGGGCGGCGACGCAGTGAGCGTTACCGAGAAGACGAGCATCCCGACCGTGACGAAGAAGATCAAGGACGATGCTACGAGCGTCGGGTGGGCGGACAAGGCGGACTCCCAGATGGGTCAGACCGTTCAGTACAAGCTGACCGGCACGGTTGCAAACAATGTCGACACGTTCGGCACCTACTATTATGAGTTTTACGATGAGCCGTCTGCCGGTTTGACTGTTGATAAGTCCTCTGTCAAGGCCGTGATTGATGAGACTCCTATCACGCCTACTTCTGTGACCGTGTCTCCCGATTCAAATGGCAAGATGGTCTTGAGCGTAAAGTTTGACGATCTTAAGGCTGCCGCCGGGAAGGCCGGTGTCACTCTTGGCGTGAACACAAGGGTCGTTGTCACGTACAGCGCCAAGCTCGACCCGAAGAAGTCCCAGCATGTTGCTGTCGGTGGCACGGGCAACTCCAACACCGTCAAGCTCATCTACTCCAACAACCCTGGCCACGATACCAAGGGTGAGTCTGTGTCCGACACCGTGCGCGACTACACCTATGCGCTCAAGCTCGTCAAGAAGGACGCGACTGATGAGAATAAGGCGCTTACCGGCGTAAGGTTCACCATCTGTGCCACTACTCCCGACGATACTGGATCCAAGGACAAGTATGTCCAGGATGATGGCTCCCTCGGTGCTATGCCTTATGAGTTCACGACCACCGACTCCGGTGAGATTAACGTCGAGGGTCTCGATGCCGGCACCTACACCGTCAAGGAAACCCATACGCTCGCCGGCTACAACACCATCCCCGATTTCACCTTCAACATCAAAGCCACTGGCCTCGACAACGCAGAGGGTGTGGGAGAAAACAAGCTCACGGTCAAGACGAGCACCATGGGTTCCAATTTGGTCAAGGTTGACACGACCAACACGGACAACGGTACTGCTGTTTTGATTGTCAAAAACAAGCAGGGCAATGGCCTCCCCCTCACCGGTCTCAACGGCGTGACCTTCACTTGGATCGCTGGTGGCGCGGTGCTGTGCATCGGCGTGGCGCACCTCATCCGCAGCCGTAAGCAGGCTGAGGAGTCCGAGCAGGAGTAGCGCTCGCTCACCCATCCCTTTGGCGGGTGGAATGTGGTGGCCATGAGACTTGCGGACACCTTTCTCGTCCATCGACATTCTTGCTTTGCCATTCTCTTTTCGGGGCAGACTCCGCACTGGAGTTTGCCCCGTTCTTTTTGAACAGCGCAGCCGGGGCGCCGTCGCTCGTATGATTGAGCGTATGATTAGCGAACAAATGTTTGCAAATATTGCGTTTACCAGCTGTAAGTGCGAGTGCTCGCAGTAAAATACCCTTACGACGCATTCCGTGCGCGGGCGGCCGACGACTCGATCGGAGGTCCCCAAATGCTGAAATTCCTTAACGCGCTCGCCGCCCTCGCGGCGGTAGGCTCGTTCGTCATCGCGTTTCTTGACTCGTATGAGGTTCGGTTTAAGGTCCGTAGGCGCACGCGCGGTGCGGACGGTAGAAGGCATTTGCGCTGCAACAAGCGCAAATAAGAATGCCCGGGGTTAGAGGCCCGGGCATTTAACAAAACCAGAAAACTAGGCCGCCCGCGCTTTCGAACACTTACGCGGGATGCGTCGTTTTCTATTGCCATTGTATCCCGAATCGCCCAGCCGATTCGGGATATTTTGAAAACTCAAATGCGGGCCCATACTTGCACTGCGCAATGTTGCCAGGCTGCGTTGCGCAGCGCATGAGCTCGCTAATCGGCTATTATTTGTTCAGACAACTTGAGTTGTAGAGGAGTGACCGGCGATGGTGCAGGGCGCCAAACATATGAAGAGCAGTAACGCCGCGGACAACGGCGGCTCAAGCCCTCAGCCCAAACCTCAACCAAAGCCCAAGCGCCGTCGCAAGCGACTGCCGCGCTGGGCCGACCGGCTCATCACCATCGTCATCATCCTTATTGGCGTGGGCCTTATGACCTGGCCGTGGATCTTGGATCGGCTCGAGGCCTCGGGCGTGTTCAACCAGATCAGCACGGTGTCCAGCACCGTGGATGCGCTCTCCGAAGAGGAGCGCGAGCGCATCCTGCTTCAGGCGCGCTCCTATAACGAGCAGCTGGCGGGCGAGGTCACCGAGCTTCCCGCCGACCAGATCGAGCCCTACGCTCAGCAGCTCATCTTTGACCGCGACCCCATGATGAGCTGGGTCGAAATCCCCTCCATCGACGTGAGCATGCCTATCTACCACGGCACGAGCGAGGAGGTCCTCATGGCGGGCGTCGGCCACCTGGAGGGCACCAGCCTGCCGGTGGGCGGCGCCTCGACGCATTGCGTGCTCACCGCGCACTCGGGCATGCGCAACCTGAGCATGTTCGACGACATCCATTCGCTGGAGCCCGGCGACCTGGTGCTGCTGCACACCATGAGCAAGACGCTCGCCTACAAGATGGTGGACTCCGAGGTCGTGCTGCCCGAGGAGATGGAGTCGCTGACCATCGAGCCCGGCGCCGACAGGGTGACGCTCGTCACCTGCACGCCCTACGGCGTGAACGACCATCGCCTGCTGGTGCACTGCGTGCGCACCAAGTACAACAAGAAGGACGTCGACAAGCAAAAGTCGCTGGCCGACCGCCACTGGGGCAAGCGCGAGTTTGCCGTGCTCATCGTGGTCGTGGCCATTGTGCTGTTGCTGCTGGACATCGTGATCCACGCGGTCCGCAAGCGCCGCAAGGCCAAGGCCTCGGCATAAGACATCGTTCAGAACCACCACAAAGGGGACAGGCACCTTTGTGGCGGTCGGGGCTTTCAAACCATCACAACATTCGATGAAAATTACGATTTTGGCGAAAAGCGTCGAATGTTGTGATGGTTTTTGTTGCGGACAGTACGGTCTTCGTTGTGGGCGCGACGGTCTTCGTTGTGGACGAGACGGTTTTCGCTATGGACGGTGCGGTTTCGCTGCAGAACCGCCAGCCCGCCGCCTGCTAGCCCGCCGCCCTCGTTACGTTTTCGCTGCATTTGAGTAAAGCGCCTGCTCCAAGCGGCGTTGCCTTGTATACTAGAACGGTTTAACTGTTATGCGGAAGGGAGCGCCTATGGCACTCAGCGAGAAAGACGTGCGCGGCATCGCCGAGTACGCAAAGATCGCACTGACCGATGACGAGCTCACCCAGATGACGTCCTACATGAACGATGCCGTCCAGATGCTCGAGCCCGTCTTGCAATATGACTTGCCCGACGTGGAGCCCACGTTCCATCCCATCGGAAGCCTGTCCAACGTGATGGGCGATGACCTGCGCGAGCCCGAGCGCGACCTGCCGCTCGACGTTGCGCTCGAAAACGCCGGCAGCGCGCGCGACCGCTACTTCCGCGTGCCGTCCATTTTGGGAGAGGGGGAGAGCGAGTAATGGCGCAGAGCTTCGATTCCCTTACCGCTGCCCAGATTGCCGCGGGCGTTGCCGTCGGCGACTTTACCGCTACCGAGGTGGCCCAGGCCTCCCTTGCCGCCATCGAGGCGCGCGAGGGCGGCGGCCCCGCCGAATACTTCGACTGGGCGAAGGACCTCGTCGCCGGCACCATCGAGCGGCGGCTGCGCGAGCATTTCACCGTCGCGGGCTACATTTTCTTCCTCAACTGCGAGCAGGCGCAGCGCTACAACATCCTGCTCTATTCGAGCATTGCCCCGGAGGACGTTGCGCCCATGGGCATAAAGGCGTTTTCCGACGTCAACGCCCTGCTCGACGCCGCGCAGCTGGAGGGCAAGTCCATCTATGTCATTCCGAACGGCTCGACCGTCATTCCACACGTCAAGGAGGCTTCCAAGCATGAAGCGTAGCTACATCGCCAAGCGATTTCAGAGCAGCGGTGCCGGACTGTCGCTCGACACCGAGGCGCTTGCCAAATACAAGGACATCATCGACCTGAGCATCGGCGACACCGATTTCACCACCGACGAGAGCATCATCAATGCCGCCTTCCGCGACGCGAAGGCCGGTCACACGCACTACGGCGACCCCAAGGGCGACCCCGAGCTGATCGACGCGGTCTGCCGTGCGTGGGAGGAGGACTTCGGTCA
>UQTD01000093.1 GCA_900543845.1 uncultured Collinsella sp. | reverse complement strand
TGCGCGGCGCACGCGTGCTCGCGCTCGATCCGGGCTACCGCACCGGCTGCAAGGTCGCCGTCATGGACGAGACCGGCAAGCTACTCGACCACGGCGTGGTCTACCCCACCAAGCCGCGCCACGACGTCGCCGGCACCAAGCGCGAGCTCGCCCGCCTCGTCAAGAAGGACGGCGTCAACACCATCGTCATCGGCAACGGCACCGCCAGCCGCGAGACCGAGGAAGTCGTCTCGGAGTTCATTGCCGAGCAGGCGCCCAGCCTTCGCTACACCATCGTCAACGAGGCCGGCGCATCGGTGTACTCCGCCTCCGAGCTCGCCAGCCAGGAATATCCCGACCTGGACGTCACCGTGCGTGGCGCCATGAGCCTGGGCCGCCGTCTGCAAGACCCGCTGGCAGAGCTCGTCAAGATTCCGCCCCAGTCCATCGGCGTGGGCCAGTACCAGCACGACCTTGACCAGGCCGAGCTCTCGCGCACCCTGAGCCACGTGGTGGAAGACGTCGTCAACCGCGTGGGCGTCGACGTCAACACCGCGAGCGCGAGCCTGCTGGGATACGTATCGGGCATCACGCCGAGCGTGGCCAAGAATATTGTGGCCTACCGCGAGGAAAACGGCGCCTTTACCGATCGCCGCCAGCTCAAGAAGGTCCCCAAGCTGGGGCCCAAGGCATATCTCAACGCCGCGGGCTTTTTGCGCATCAGCGGCGGCAAGAACCCGCTCGACGCAACGAGCGTCCACCCCGAAAGCTACGAGGTAGCCACGTCCGTTCTGGAGCGCGCCGGCGTTAAAGCTAGCGAGCTCAGCCGTGGCGGTGTGCCCGACATCGAGCGCCGCCTGGGCAGCATCTCGGCGCTGGCAAGCGACCTGGACTGCGGCACCCTCACGCTCATCGACATTGTCAACGAGCTCAAGAAGCCTGGTCGCGACCCGCGCGACGACGCGCCCGAGGTGGTCTTTAGCCGCTCAGCGCTTTCCATCGACGACCTGGAGCCGGGCATGGAGCTCAAGGGCACGGTGCGCAACGTTGTGGATTTTGGTGCCTTCGTCGACGTGGGCGTGCACCAGGACGGCCTCGTGCATATCTCCAAGCTTGCCAACCGCTTTGTCAAGCACCCCAGCGACGTAGTGCGCGTCGGCGACACGGTCAAGGTGTGGGTCGAGAAGGTCGATCGCGACCGCAAGAAAATCTCCCTCACCATGGTGCAGGGAAAGTAACGGCAAAGGACGAACCACCGCTGCCCATCGTCGAACTTGCAAGTTTTTCTCACCCAATGGGAAAACTTGCAGATACCGCAACAAAACTTTCGCTTGCATATGGGCGTTGCACTGCTAAACACTTTACCTACGTTTATCAAGGCGTGAGCTGCGGTTTTTTATCTTCTCGGCGAACGGTTTTGCAGTTTTACCATTTTTTATCGACACCCCAGCGGCAAAACGTTTTTGCTGATCATCGCGGTTGATTCCGTTCGCAGCGCAGAGACAGCGCTTCACCGGTGCGTTTTCACAACCACTCCAAAGCAAAAAGCGGTGACGCCTCATTTGAGACGTCACCGCTTCCGTGTAGGAGCCGGTTATCGGAGCTCCACCCGATTGGGGCTTAACGTATGCCTGGATTACTCTTCCTCAACGTGGTTAATCACAGCACCCTTGGTGTGGATGAAGTTGGGGACGAAGGCGACGATCAGAAGGACAGCGAGAATCGCGTAGACACCGGTGGTACCGAAGGCCTCGGCAGCGCGGCCAAGCGTAATACCAATGACGGAGAAATCGAAGTCGCCGAACGTAGTGTTCTTGAAGCCAAAGACGTCAAGAACGGGCAGGAGCAGAGCCGGGGCAAAGGTGATGAGCAAGCCGTTGACGAAAGCACCAAGAGCTGCGCCCTTGCGACCGCCGGTAGCATTGCCGTAGATGCCTGCGGTAGCACCGCAGAAGAAGTGGGGAACCATGCCCGGGATGATGAAGATGCCCAGGGTAGCGCCCACGATGAACATACCGACCACGCCACCGATGAAGGAAGCGACAAAGCCGAGGATGACGGCGGTGGGAGCATAGGGGAAGAAGACAGCGCAGTCGACGGCAGGGATAGCGCCAGGGATCAGCTTGTTGGAGATGCCCTGGAAAGCCGGGACCAGGTCGGCAAGGATCATACGAACGCCGTTATAGACGATGGTGACACCAACGGCGAAAGACAGAGCGCAGGTCAGGGCATAGACAATCACGTTGTCGCCGCCAGCGGTCTTGGTAACGACCGCAGGATCTGCGATGTAAGCGGCGAAAGCGGTAACCAGGTAGAAGAAGGCCATGGTAAGAGCCGTGGAGATGGTGGTGTCGCGCAGGAAGGAGAACTTCTCGGGAACCTCGATCTTCTCGGTGCTGTTCTCCTCGGCATCCTTAGCAAAAAGCGTACCGACTGCAGCGGAGATGTAATAGGCGAGTGAACCGAAGTGGCCCATGGCGATTTCATCGCCATCGGTAACCTTCTCGGTGAAACGCTGACCAACGGCGGGAAGCATAGCGCTCACGAGGCCCAGGAACATACCGCCCACGATGACAAGCTGGACATCCTGGAAGCCAGATGCCTGCAGAACGGCAGACAGCAGGCAAGCCATGAACATGCTGTGATGGCCCGTCAGGAAGATGTACTTAAACTTGGTAAAACGGGCAATGATAATGTTCACGACGTAGCCGAGAATCAGGATCATCATGGTCTGAACGCCGAGGACGCTCTGAGCCATCGAAACGACGACCTCGTTGTTGGGCACGACGCCGGTGATGTGGAAACCGGTCTCGATGAAGGTGCCCAGCGGAGCAAGGTTCTCCTGAACAACGGCAGCGCCGGCAGACAGCATGATGTAACCAAGAATGGGCTTCAGGGTTCCCGTCATCACCTTGTGGGCAGGGCGCTTGAGCGCAACAAGGCCCACAAAGGCAAACAGACCCATGATCCACGCTGGCTTAGTCAGAATCGATTGGATAAACTCAAGTATGGGAAGGATGGCTTGCATCTGCGCTTCCTTTCTCTCTAACGTGGGCGCGTTTCCCTCTTCCACAGGGAACCGCCCTTTTTTGTGCCGCTTTAGGCGTTAGCGGCGGCCGCCTTGATTGCCTCGAGGGCGTCTTCGCGGATCTTCTTCTTGTTCACATAGCTGCGAACGATCACAACGTTGCCGTGGAGCTCGGGAGCGAGTTCCTTAACGGTGATGAACAGATCCGGATTTGCGGAAGAAGCACCGTTCAGGTCCATAGACTCAACGTCGGCCTTGATGCCCTCCTCCTCGCAAAGCTCCTCGACTTTGCCAGCGAGCATCAGGCTAGACCCGATGCCGTTTCCGCATACGGTGATGATATGCATGGCAACCTTCCTCTCCTACACGTGACGGTTTTCCGTCTATCCAAAAGCGGCGACGCATCGCCGTGCCATTAAGGCCTAAAAGAATGAACGCATGGTCTCCAAAACCTGCTCGGGCGTATCGCATGCGCTGAGCTTGGCAACGCAGTCTTCGTCCTCGAACATCTGCGAAAGCTCCGCCAAGCAGCCAAGATGAGCCTTGGGGTCGGGTGCGCAAATACCCACGAGCACGTAAACCGGATCGAAATCCTCGTGTCCAAACGCAACGGCAGGGTCAAGCGTGACGATACAGATTCCCGCTTCACTCACATTGCCATCTGCCTGAGCGTGGGGCATGGCGATGCCCTCTTCCAAGACCATATAGGGTCCGAATTTGTGAACCGATGAAATCATGGCGTCAACATAGCTCTGGTCGCATTTGCCAGCGCCTACGAGCAACTTGCCGCATGCCCTAATCGCTTCCTCCCAATCGGAGGCCTTGACATGGCAGGCAACAAGCTCGGGCTTAAGAAGATCGGTCAGCATGCTCGTTCCCTACTCCTCGGGCAGAATATGGAAACCAAGCGCCTGAATGTCGCGGGCAAAGCCCTTGACCGTATCAAGCGAGTACTCAAGCAAATCTTTCCCGAAATTCTTGCGCTTGGCAAGAATGGCATTGGGGACCGTAATGATCTGGCATCCAACGGACTCCGCCTGGAAGATATTGAGGACCTCGCGCGTAGACGCCCAGAGAACCTCGGCAGCAGGCTTAACGGCAGCCTTCTTTACGGACTCCGCCATGAGGGGCAGCGGATCGACGCCGGTATCGGCAATGCGACCGGCAAAGATGGACAGAATAGAGGGGGTCTCGGCAGAGACGGCATCGACGAACTCGTCGACCTGCTCGGGCGTGAAGATAGTGGTGACATTCACCTTGATGCCGTCGGCAGAAAGGCGCTTGACCAGCGCGGCAGTGGACTCGCCCTTGGTGTTGAGCGCCGGGATCTTAACGTAGACGTTGTCTGCCCAGGTTGCGATCTCGCGAGCCTCGGCTTCCATACCCGCCTCGTCGTCGGCGAACACCTCAAAAGAGACCGAAACATCGGTAATGTGCTCAAGAACCGTCTTGGCAAAAGCGCGGTAGTCGGTCACGCCACCGGCCTTCATAAGGGAAGGATTGGTCGTGAAGCCCTGAACGTTACCATTGTCATGCATGTCAAGCATGCCTTCGAGGTTAGCGCCGTCGGCAAACACCTTGATCGCCATGTTCGGTCCTTTCTCATCTAGCACTATTTCTATCGAAAGCCTTCTTCTTTGTTTCAAAAGCTTTTCGGTTTTCTTTTATAAACCATTTCAAAAGCTATCGAAAGCTCAATTGTCAACTTTCCGTGAACGGTCGAATATCGGGTGTGAACGTACTTCTTTTGGGCGGCGCCTTCAGAACAAGACCCTCTACACGCTATTTAAGTGCAAACTATCTGCTACGCATGCATTTGGGACATGCCATTCCGTTCATTTGATTCATTCGATTTTGCCTTGTTCTTTTCATATCGATACGTTATATTTCGATTACGAAAGGCGCATCTTTTGCCTTTCGTTCAAAAGGAGCGGCATATGGCATCTACTTCAGACCTTTCACCGGCCGAGCGTCAGCGATTTATTATGAATTGGCTGGCCGAAAAGCCAAATATCTCGGTATCCGACATCGTTCGCCGTTTTTCGGTTTCGGAAGTCACCGCACGACACGACCTCGTCTCACTGGAATCCGAAGGCAAGCTGCGTCGCGTACGCGGCGGAGCGGTATCGCTTTCTCGCTCCAACGCAATCTCGTATCCCGAGGAGCGCATCAATGTCCAAGTCGAGGCCAAGGAGGCCATCGCCGCAACCGCAGCAACTCTTGTTGATGATGGCGATGTTCTGGTAATTGATATCGGCACCACAGGCTTTTACTTCGCTAAAGCCCTCATGGACAAGCATGAGATCACCATTATCACCGGCGATCTTGCAATCGCGAACTACGCCAGCTTCAATCTCCCCAATGCTTCGGTAGTGCTGCTGGGCGGCTCCGTGCGCAAGGGCCACCTCTATCTCGCGGGCGCACTAACGCTCGACTGCATGAGCAAACTACATGCCGACAAGGCGTTTGTCAGTGCCGACGGATTCCACCCCGACCACGGTTTTACCGTCGAGCACGACTTCTCAGCCATGATCAAGCATATGTACCTGACCAACTCAAACCAGGGTTACATGATGGTTGACCAGGGAAAGTTCAACAAGACCAGTTTTTATCAGTCCGCGCAGATCGATGACCTCGATGGCATCATCGTTGATGGAGACGACGAGGGCATCATGACGGCGGCGATCGAGAGCAGTCGCAGTCATCCCAAGCTCTATATTGCAAAATAGCTCAAATGGCCGGGTCGCCCCCCGCTGCGGGCGA
>UQTD01000092.1 GCA_900543845.1 uncultured Collinsella sp. | reverse complement strand
CCCGTTTGGGGCGGCACGTTTTGTTTGGGCGGACGTCTGCCGCGTGCACTACTCGAAATATTGGAATTTGTTGGTCGAGAAGGCGAATGTTACGACAAAGCCTTCGCCGGGCTCGGATGCTGCGGTGACGTCGATGCCCATCTTGGAGCACAGGCGCGCCACCAGGTAGAGGCCGATGCCCGTTGCGCGCTTGGTGGTGCGACCGTTGTCGCCGGTAAAGCCCTTCTCGAACACGCGCGGCAGGTCTGCCGCGCACACGCCGCAGCCGTTATCGGCAACGGTGAGCTCGATGCGCTCGCTCGCCAGGCCCTCGTCCAGCAACGCGCCCGAAAACACGATCTTTGCGCCGTCCTCACGCGCATATTTAATGCTGTTCTGAATGAGCTGGCCCAGAATAAACTCGAGCCACTTCTCGTCGGTAAAGACCTCAAAGTCGAGGTTCTCGCACACCGGCGCCACATGTGCCGCGATGAGCTCGCGCGCGTTGGCTTTAATCGCGCCCGTCACCAAGGTCTTGAGATCCCAGCGGCGAATCAGGTAGTCCCGCTCCACGACTTCCGAGCGCGCGTAGTACAGCGCCTGGTCGATATAGCGCTCCACGCGAGCCAGCTCACGGCCCAGGTCATCCACACGCGACAGGTCGTCTTCGCTGCCATCCAGGTTTTCCAAAATCAGGTGAGCCGCCGCCAAGGGCAGCTTGGCCTCGTGGACCCAGCTCTCGATATAGTCGCGATAGTCATCGGTCTGACGCCGGCCTTCGGCAACCTCGTCGCAAGCGGCTTTGCCCACCCGGCGCAAGACCTCGTACTCGAGCTCGCCCTCGGCATAGGTCGGGCATTGCACCATCTCCTGCACCCATGCGGGACTCTCGAGCTCCTCTGCCGCACGCTCCAGCTGGCGCAGAAAACGACGACGGCGCGCGTATTCGATCACGATGCCGAGCATGCCAAAGATAAAGGACACGCCGACCGCCACGACCACAATAGAGACGGGTGCGCCGGCGACCGTCAGCACAAAGCAGCTCAGCAGCACACCGCACGTCCACACGGCGACGGGAAGCAGCGCATCTTTAAAGAACTTGCCAAACGACATAGCCGGCCCCTAGACCGAATAGCCCTGGCCGCGATGCGTTGTCAAATACCCCTTGATGCCGATTTTTTCGAGCGTGGTGCGCAGGCGGTTGATGTTGACGGTAAGCGTATTGTCGTCCACGAAGGCGTCGGAGTCCCACAGGTCCTGCATGATGGCCGAGCGCGAGACGATCTTGCCCGCGCGGCTCAGAAGCAGTGAGAGGATGCGCAGTTCGTTTTTGGTGAGCTCGGTGCTAGTGCCGGTTTGCGTGTTGGTAACCATGGAGCGGGCGAGGTCGAGCTCCAGCCCCTTGTGGACAAGCGTGCTGCGCTCGCCTGCCGCCGCGGTGCGACGCAGCAAGGCATTGATGCGCGCCACGAGCACACGGGCGCTGTAGGGCTTGGGAACAAAGTCGTCCGCGCCGAGCGTCATGGCCATGACCTCGTCGATCTCGGTCGTGCGCGACGTGAGAACGATGATGGGAACCTCGGATTCGCGACGGACCTCATGACAGATGTGCTGGCCGTCTTTGACAGGGAGCGTGAGGTCGAGCAGCACCAGGTCGGGCGCGGCGGCGAGAATATCGCGCGAGACATGCTCAAACGATTCGCAGGCCTCGATTTCAAACCCGGCGCGGGCAAGGATGTCGACAAGCTCACGACGAATGGGCTCGTCGTCCTCAACGACATAGATCAGCGCCATGTGTCCTCCCATTTCGCGTAACTTGCACTTTCCACACCATTATGCCCACGGCATCGCAGCGATGCGACCCCGTGGGCACCTAATATGACAAAAGTGTTCGGTAGCCTTGAGAGAAAATAGGGGCCCTCGGTCCTAAACCGATCGGCCCCATCACTTCGACCTCGAGCCTCTACTCGAGCGTACGCATGTACGCAGAGATGGCATCCAGGCCCTTCTGCAGGTCGTCGGTGTTATCGGAGTATGCATAGCCGATGCGCATACTCTTGGGCTCCTCGAAGCAATCGCCCGGGGTGACGAGCGCGCCGGACTTCTTAATCATGTCGATGCAGAACGTCCTGGAGTCGATGTCGTAGTCGTAATACACGAGCGCAGTGGTACCCGCCTCGGGCTTGACGAACGACAGGTGCGGCTCGCTCTCGACCCACTTCTCCAGAACAGCAAGGTTCTGACGGACGATGCGACGGCTGCGCTCAAGGATCACGGAAGCGTTGCCCAGAATCAGCTCCGCCACCGACTCGCTGAATATGCCGGCGGAAATCAGGTTGTAGTCGCGATGCGAGAGCAGCGCGCGACGGAGCTCCGGGCTCTTGGTGACCGCCCAGCCCAGACGCAGGCCGGCGAACGACCAGACCTTGGACATGGATGCGGTGACGATGGCCTTGTCGTACAGGTCGATCACGGACTCGCAGTATTCATCCGTCTGAGTAAGCAGACGGTAGACTTCGTCGCAGAGCAGCCACGCGTCGTGTTTGCGCGCGACCTCGACAATCGCCTTGAGCGTATCGGTGTCGAGCAGGGCGCCCGTGGGGTTGTCCGGGTTATTGATGCAGATGAGCTTGGTATCGTCGGTCACCAGGGCATCGAGCGCGTCGACGTCGACGTGGTAGCCGTTCTTGCGATCGAGCTGAAGGATATCGACCTTCGCACCGCACATCTCGGGAATCGAGTAAAGCTGCTGGTAGGTGGGCTTGACGGAGACTACATGATCGCCCGGTTCGACGAGCGTGGAAATAACCAGGGAGTTGGCACCGGTCGCGCCGTGCGTGGGCACGATATGCCCGGGCTCGACCGTCTTATAGAGACGCGCGACCCCCTCGAGGAAGCCGGGCTGCCCCTCGATGTCTCCGTAGGTGAATCGGCGCGAGCACAGGCTATCGAGCCACGCCTTCTTGTCGGTGTTCGTAAGCTCGAACAGCTGGTCGAGCGTGAGGGAGTAGACGCACGTCTCCGCAACGTTGTGGGTGCACTTGGTCTCCCACTCGTTCATCCACTGCTCGACGGCGAAATCCTTGATCTGCATTGTCGTTTCCTTTCCTTGGCTTTCTTACAGTTCCACCACGGTGCCCAGCCCCGCCTCGACGGCGCGGTCGTAGGCGATTTTCGATGCCGAAAGGTCCTGAACGGCGATGCCCGACGTATCGAACACCGTCACCTGTTCGTCATCCGAACGCCCCGTAGCCGTGCCGGCGATGACTTCGCCGAGCTCCGCTTTGATGTCCTCGGGAGTGATGGCACCCTCGGCAACCGGAATCTCCAGCTCGCCGGACGCGACCGATTGCTCGCGGTCGTCGACGTAAACAGCGGCACGGGCGACAAGCGCCGAGGTGAGCTCCTGCTTGCCGGGCATGTCGGCACCGACGCAGGAGATATGCGTACCGGGGCGCACCCATGCATCGGGGATGATGGGCTTGGTCGCCGGCGTGATCGTCACGATGATGTCGGCCTCTGCCGCGGCACCTTGGCCGTCGGCCGTCGCCTCGATGGAATAGGTGGATGCCTCGCGAGCATGCTCACAGGCGCCCAAGATATGAGCGACCTCGTCTCGCATGCGCTCGACGCGGGCCTCGGGCGCGGCATCGGAAACCGGCTCCCACACCTTGACCTCGCTCACTTTGGGACAGGCGGCGAGCACGCCCGCCACCATATAGGTGCTCATATGGCCGGCTCCCGCAACAAGCAGTTTGGACGCATCCGCCCGAGCCAGCCACTTGGCACCGAGCGCAGCGGCGGCACCGGTGCGAAGTCCAGTGACGGCGGAGGCATTAAGCAGCGCCAGCGGCTCGCCCGTCGCGTTGTCGCACAGCAGCGTGGTGCCAAAGATCTCGGGCAGCCCCTTTTTGGGATTCTGAGAGAACCAAGCAGTGAGCTTGAGACCGAAGAGGCCGCTTCCCGCCAACTCGCCCGAGCGGATATCCATATCGGCCATACCGGGCTTGAACTGCTCATATACCATCGGCCACGCAACACCCTTGCCCGTTGCCTTCTGGCGATATGCCTCCTCCACGGCAGCAATTGCATCCTCAATCGTCAGCACCTTGGAAACTTCCTCGGCCGAAAGCACCACCATCTGCCCCATCATCGCTCCTCTCAGCGAAAGCTTTACATTGCTTCACTGTACGGTTTAGTAACGATGCCGCCAAGGATCATTTCTTGTTGGAATCTACAACGTTTTTCGATCTGATTTTTCACTCTATCAGCTGGTATTTGAACTATTTCGCGCATCAACGGCATACGGATGTGCGATTATCCTATTTATACCTGTACTTATTGTATTGATTTACAAGGTGATGTTGATGCTATACACCATCTCGGACTTCTCACGGGAATATGAGGGGTCGGTCCGTCTAATCGCCGGCAGCGATGGCGTCTCGCGTGCCGTCTCCGGCGTCGGGATCCTCGATTATGAACTCATGCCCGGCCTCAAGAACAAGTACCAGCGCGTCAACTTCAGCCCAGACGAGATCGTCCTCAGCACCTTCCTCTATGCGAAGGACGACCCATACCTCATCACTGAAGCCGTGAAATACCTCGTCGCCAAGGGAACGAGCGGTCTTATCATCAAAAACGTCCTGCACATCCCGATTCCCGACCAGGCCATCCGCTACGCCAACGCGCGGCACTACCCGGTCTTTCTCACGACCGACGACTCACTGTTCTTTGACAGCGTCATCTATGAGGTCAAACGGCATATCGAGCAGCTCGCGTCCATCGACTTCGCACAGCGCGAGATCGATGCCCTGAGGACAGACGCATCGCCCGAGTCCATCTGCCGACGCATCCGAAGCCTCAACCCGTCATTTCTGGACGAAGCGGTCGCCCTGTTCGCATCGTTTGCAGATCCCCTCGACCCGCGTACGTTTTTGCAAATCGAACGTCTCTGTGCAAAATCGACCCTCGCCGGATGCCACAATATGCTGGCACCCTATGACGGAGGTTTGTTATTCGTAGCGACAAGCGACTCGGAGCAGACGCTCGATGTGGAGCGAATCGTGCAGGCGCTCACGGAGCTCATCGAGGCTAGCGGCATCGATGGCGGAGCGGAAGGGCTCGGCATCAGCGATATTCTGTTTGGAGACGAGGCGGTGGCGCAGGCGATCTCGCAGGCGATTTACGCACAGCGCCTATCTTGTCAACGAGCCGAGGGTCCCGTCCGCTATACGCAGCTCGGCATCCTGAAAACCGTGATGCCTTTTGCGGAAACCCCGGAGATGCGATCGTTCTCGGAGGCGATTCTCTCGCCGATACGCGAGCACGACAGCGAGCATGGCAGCGAACTGGAATCAACGCTCGCCGCATTCATCGAGAACGACCGACGTATCGAGCGAACCGCCAAGCAGACTGGCCAGCACCCGAACACGATTCGATATCGCCTCGATAAGGTGACAGCCCTCACCGGACTGAGTTACAAATGCGCCCCGGAGATGGAGCAGCTGTCGCTCGCCTACGCCATCGAACGCGCTCGCTCGCTTCAGTAAGCCCACCCCGCCTTGAGGTTAGGAGCGGCGGGCACGGAGCTTTTCGTAGCCTTCGGCGAAGAAGGCGACCGTGGCGGCGTCGGCCTCCGCAGCGTCCGTCTCGGTTGCGGGAACCACGCCGTGCTCGTCGCTCACCAGGAACAACGCGCCCTTGAGTTGCGCGGGAATGTCTACGCGCGTGACCGGGATGCCCTTGGTCTGGGCCAGCTGCTCGATGAGTGTCGCCGTGCCGCACAGGCACTCGTCCGCTGGCGCCACAAAGGCAAGCTCGCCGTTATCGACGG
>UQTD01000091.1 GCA_900543845.1 uncultured Collinsella sp. | reverse complement strand
CGAGCGGGGGCTCCTATCTTTTTAGTGCCCTCGGATTGGGTCATAGTGTCTGTCGAGGCCAATCTTTTCGTTTGTTATCTTTCCTCGCTCGTAGATCGAATCCACTGCGCTGTTCAGTCGACCCTTCATCTCCGACGCCCATCTTTCCGCTGGAGGCTTGCTCACAGAGAAGCCGGCAGCGATCTCCTCTGAAGTGAGATTCGTCTCACCTTCGACGCCGCCGACGATCGACGGCAGCGGCCCTTTGTTGAACATGTCGCCCAGGAGCGAGATGCAGTAGTCCCGATTGATTTTCTTGACACTAAGCTCAGACACGAACTCAAGGCTGCCAAACGTCGTCCTTCCGACCCTCACGTCAACGTCAACGGGATCAATCTGTCGGTCCTTTCTCCCGAGACGAAGAGCAACCGCCTCGGCAATCTGGGAAGCCGCAGCGTCGATCCGGTCTCTGTAGGCATCTCTCGAGTTCTCCTCGTCAGTCTTTGCTTGCTGGAGCCGCTTCTTCAGATCGTTGGCAGCGCTTTGGAGAATTCTTCTCTTTGTGTTGTCGAGCTTGATGGAAGTCATCTCTTCCCTGACAAGAGCGAGCAGATGGTCGAGCGCCGCGGTGGCATTCTCGAGGTCTATCTCCGCTTCCTTTCCGAGCCTCGAGAGAACCGCACGATGATCGTCCCCGATGGCGGCAACCTGGTTCCTGACGGACTCGACTGCGTTGTTGAGGCTTTCAACCTCTTTCGTCGGTTTTGAACGCAGCGACCCAACGACGGCCATGCGATCGGAGACCTCGTGAATCTCGAGCGGAAGCACGGTCTCCCCCAAGCGATTCATGTAGTCGTTATATGCGACTTTCGTTTCAAGCGCCTCAACACATGATGCGAGGTGTCTCTTCAGGGCCTCTTTGACAACATCGATGTTCACGTGTTCTTGGAAATAGTCGTCGAATCTGCTGCCCTCCGTCCCATCATGGAGGCCCTCTAGCGCTCTGCGGATGCTACCCTGGTCATCGAACTGAAGCAGCTGCGAAGAGGCAATAGCGCTTTTTACCTCAATCTTCTCGCGTCCGCAGTATTCACGGTACCCCTCCCTGAGACGCCTAGCATCCTCCCCTTCGCCGTAGAGGCCAGTCAAAACGTGCAGGATCATCGACTTGCCGATCGAGTTATCTCCGATGATAACGTTGACCCCGGCAGACATGGGGATGGAGCAGGGCTCTCCATCGATGACAAGGTCGAGGCTGCCCAGCTTCGGTGCGGCAGGATTAAAGAACGAGGCGTTTCCGACCCTGATGCGCGACGGGTCGGTGATGGACATGACAAGACCCTCGAACGTCGGAAGGCACTTCAGGGAGCAGAACCCGACTTCATCCTCCCTCCCACGAAAATCGGCAGAGGGAAGCGGGTAGGCGTCCCAATTATGGCAATCGCTCCCCAGGACGAACGGGACGTCCGGCTTCGTGTACCGCTCAACGAGGTCCCGCATATCGACCTCGTTGCGCCTGTTACGGATTTCCAACGCGTCGACGAACTCGGTAAGCACGATCTCGTCGGCGCGCTCAGCCCCCAGGCTGCTGACGTCATTCTTCTGCTCCCTCCCTACGGACTTCTCGTGCCCGATAAGCACCGCGCTCAGGCCGATGTCGCTGAGAATCTGAGAGAAGCGTTGCGAAGAGAAGGCGCCCTTGTCCTTGCTGTCGTACTCCGGCCTTCCCCCTGCTGTCTTGGGGATGTGGCTATCTAGGGCCTCGATTAGGTCGTCTGGACCTCGATCGTCGAAGATCGCGACCACGTGAATCGGAATCGGGCGGCCCATGTCGTCTGGGAGGGCAACGGTGAACTCAACGCCTGGAAGGACCTTCTTTAGAGTTCCATGCCCCTCTTTCGACTTCAAAGCACGATACATCTCGACGTCGAAGCAGTCATGATCCGTAATGGAACACATGTTGATGGGGAGCCTGGGGTTGCCCAACTTTTCCACGAGCGTGTCGATTTTGCTGGACGTGCAGCGGGCAAGCGCCTCATTTCCCGCATCTCGGGTGCGCACGCTCGCCGCCGAGTGGATATGAAAGTCAACTCGCACCGGGCTTGTCACTATCTTGGAATCATCCATGGGTTTGCCCTGCCTATTTCGTCGCAATGTACCTGCTGATTTTACTCCTTGAATTTACCTCACTGGAAACAAAACCGCGGGTCCTGGGCGCTAACTACCAAAGGCGGCAAAACTTGGGTGCAATATCGCAGATACGGCAGGGCCTAAAGCACCCTCGCAGGAAACGCACTGAACCCGTCTCGCGTCATCGGAGCTAATCAGGCCACAGGAGCAGCCCGCATACACCACACAGCCACCAGCCCCTTTGAAGCGCAAAGGTCTTTCCATCCGGCTGCAATCCGACGACATAAAAACAGCGAAGCCGTCAATTCAACTGCCGCTCTTGGACTAAAGTATCAGGGAGGCGGAGACCACAGACTGTCCGTACGTCACAGGGTAACGACCGAAATCCGGCGAAAGTTGCAGCATGGGAACCATACAACCGCTTTCACGCCCCGAATGCCTGTACATCATTGGCAACGGATTCGACCTGCACTACGGAATAAAAAGTTCTTACCTAGACTATCTAGCGTACCTAAACGAGCACGACAGCGCCCTCTCAGGCCTGCTCGAGGAGGTCTGCCCAGGCGACATCTGGAAGAACTTCGAGAGCGCACTCGGGGCGCTTGCCCCGGGCTCGCTCTTCACGAACACATTCAATCTGATCATTCCCGATAGCGATTCCGAGTATGAATGGGAGCAGCGAAGCGCATCGTGGAACTATCATCTCCAAGCCATGGAAAAAACTCAACCCGAAAAGGATTCGGGCACCTTCAGCGCTTGGGTAAGCAAAATCGATACCGCCGGCCGTGCCCACGATGACGGGTTAATCGAGAACACAAGCGATGCCGTGTATCTAACGTTCAACTACACGAAAATCCTCGAGGATCGACTAGGTATCGATCAAGAGAGGATACTGCACATCCACGGCACCGCGGGGGAATCCGATCTTGTTTTCGTACACTCTCCGGTCAGCTGCAGCGCAAGTTCATCCTGGCCACAGAGAAGCCCGCCCGCCTCCTCATCTTTCTTCACAGGGAGTGATTCGATGCGCTCTCATCCGTTCGAGAAATAATTGTCTCAGGTCTCAGGTCTCAGCTGCTCAGCAGTCGACCTGCCTTACATCAAAGCCATCGTGAATATAGCGCTCCATGCCGTCTAGACGGAGTTCTCGCAATTCCCGAACGCCGTAAGCGGGAATACCTATGTAGACAATGTCCGAATCGCTCCATATCCCTAAGAGGTGCCGGGCAATCGCCGAAAACGCTTGGCCGTTACGCTTGGGCAATGGCGGTCCGACGCCCTTCTCGATATCGGAGTCACTCCAATGCTTCCATGATCTTCTCATTCCGCGCTATGATTGCGCGAGATATGACCAGGATGAACAGGAGGTGTCCCGTCGCACGCGATCGTCCGTGAAGCCGCGAAGCAATACGCATAGGCCATAGCAAGCACGGCCGAAAGCAAAAATGCAGAGACCACGATTATAACGGCAGCCACCATTCCCTCTCTCAAGTTACAGCGCAGTGCGTAATGTCACGGATAGTCCCCGCCCAACGGGGCCTCTCCACAGGCGTTTCGGAACCCGCCCCCATCCCCGATTCCCACGCAGATTCCCACGCAGCTGCCGTGTTCACCGCCGAAACGGTGACCCCGAGCTCCCCCGCGACGCGGCAGACCCTCGGCTACCCTGCGCCTCACCCCTGCTCGCACCTCCGACGGCACGGGCAGGGGCATCGAGGGCGAGTCAAGGATGAACCCCCTTGTATAGCTGCACCCGAGGCGCTTCCCTGTCGCCCTCCAGTGCCGGGGTTCCCCTCCATCACGAAGAGGTAATCCCCGTCCGGCCTCGCCGTCTCTGCAACGCCAAGCCTCCCGAGCGACTCGAGGAGGGCAGGCTCGTCCTGGGAGAGTTGACAATACTATAGAGACACGTCCCAAATTGACTAAAGGGTGATATGGGTTAGACGCCGGGCAATATCCCATTTCTCAAAAGAAGAGGGGCACCCGTCGCTAAAGCTCGGGTACCCCTCTCGGATCATTTGCAATCTGTCAGCACGTGACTTGGATCGCTATTAGCGCAGCCTTTATGCAGCAAGGCGCTTGAGGACGTCGATGAGCAGCTCGTAGAAGCGCTCGGCAGAAGCGAGCTCCATGCTCTCGTCCGGGGTGTGGACATCGGAGAGCGTCGGGCCCACGGCGATGGCGTCCAGGCCGTGCAGGGCTTCGGCAAACAGGCCGCACTCAAGGCCGGCGTGAATGGACTCGATGCGCAGCTCAGAGCCAAAGAGCTCGCGATAGCTCTCGACAAAGATGTCGCGGACCGGCGAATGCTCGGCATAGCTCCAACCGGGATACTCGAACTCAAACTTAGCGTCGAAGCCCAAGACATCGGCCAGCGTCTGCAGGCGGTCCTTGAACTCGTTCTGCAGCGAGGTGATCGAGGAGCGCGGGGACAGCATAATCTTGACCTGGTCGTCAGAGGTGGCAACCACGCCGATGTTGGAGGAAACCTCGACGGAGCCGTCGGTGGCGACGTTGCGGCGAATCACGCCGTTAGGGGCAAGACGCAGGGCGCGGATGAGGGCAAGCGCGGACTTCTGGTCCATGGCCTCGACCTCGGCGTCGTCGGCAATCTCGACGGTGCAGGTAAAGCCGGGGTCGAAGACTTCGAGCTCGGCAGTGACGTCGGCGATGATGCCCTTTGCAATCTGGGCCGCGGCCTCGGCGGCAGCGTGATCAGCGTAGACCAGCTCGGCCTTGCACTCACGGTTGATGGCGTTGTCCTTAGTGCCGCCGTTAAAGCTGACGATGGCGGGCTCGCCGGCGACCATCAGGCGATCGATGATGCGGGCCATGATGAGGTTGCCGTTGCCGCGCTCCAGGTGGATGTCGGCGCCGGAGTGACCACCCAGCAGGCCGGAGATCTCGAGCGTAAGGGTGCTGCCGGTCTTGTGGTCGCGCACGATCGGGCAGGTGTAGGTAACGACGACACCGCCGGCGCAGCTGACGGTGGCCACGCCCTCCTCCTCGGAATCGAGGTTGATCATGGTACGGGCGCTAATCTGGGACTTGTCGAGCGTCTCGGCGCCAACCAGGCCAGTCTCCTCGTCGGTGGTGAACACGCACTCGAGGGCCGGATGAGCAATCGAATCGTCGTTGAGCACGGTGAGCATCAGAGCGACGGCGATACCGTTGTCGGCGCCCAGCGTGGTGCCGTTAGCGGTGAGGACGCCGTCCTTGACGACCAGGTCGATACCATCGGTCGTAAAGTCGTGCTCAACGGAGCCCAGCTTGTCGCACACCATGTCGATGTGGCCCTGCAGCATCACGGTCGGGGCATTCTCGGCGCCGGCAGATGCGGGCTTGCGAATGATGACGTTGTAGACCTCATCCTGATACACGTCGAGGCCGCGCTCCTTGGCAAACGCAACCAGGAAATCGCTGATGCCCTTCTCGTTGCCAGACCCACGGGGGATCGCGCTGATCTCCTCAAAGAAATGGAACAGCTGGGCGGGCTCGTAGCCAGTAATCTTGTAGTCCATGGTGCCTCCTTGGCGCAACTGGTTAGACAATAAGACATGCGCCTTGTATATTCCCAGACTTTACGTGCATAAACCAGTCGAAAACGCCGAGCGCCCTCGCATCATCGGCTAACGGTGGACCGCATAGCGTAACGGTCACAACTTCGCAGCTCTACAAATCGAGGTGCCCTTGCCAGAGCGCCTCGATTGCGCGTATCAAATTGTCGCCACGCCCTACAGCGCGCCGGAACCGGCTTGCATCATGCCGCCGGGGCCCGAGGTCACGCCGCCGCTCACGGGCGCGGCGTTGCCGGTGT
>UQTD01000090.1 GCA_900543845.1 uncultured Collinsella sp. | reverse complement strand
CATTGCGACGCGCACGGCGGCGCTCCTCGGCATCGCCCGCGTCGGCGGCGGCGCGGTGAGCCTTGTTAACGTTAAAGACCTCGTCGTGTTTGCGCCACGGACCGACGGACTCGCCAAAGCTCATCTTAAGACCGGCGATAAAGCCGCCGAGCCAGCCGATCGGCGCAAACTGCACCAGCGGGAACAGCGAGAACACCCAGGTCAGCAGGATGACTGCCGCCGCTCCCGCAAAGTTGGCAATCCAGTAGTCGCGCTTGGTGATGACGCGCTTTTCGCACGCCCACTGGCCGCACAAAAAGCCAATGTAGATCGCGAAGAGAAAGAGCACCAGCGCAAGCACCACGAACGTCCAGCTCATAGGCGCTACTCCCCGTGATGGTGGCCGCAGCAGCACTCGTGGCCATCATCATGGCCGTGGCCGCCGCAGCACTCGTGGTCCTCGCCATGGTGGTGGCCGCAACCGCACTCATGGTCGTCGCCGTGCTCGCCGCAACCGCAGCCGTCCTCGTGAGCACCGTGCTCTTCGGGACGATACTGCGACCAGTCCAGACCGGCGGCGATGGCGTCGGCCTCCTCCTTATAGAGGACCGTGATGGCCTGGGTGCCCAGCTTGGCACCACCGATGGCATCGAGCATGTCGTAGAGCGTAAAGGCCACGTCGGCGCCGGGCAGCGCAAGCTCGCGATCGTCGGCATAGGCGAGCGCCAAGCGCAGGTCCTTGATGAAGTGCTCGACCATAAAGCCGGGCTTGTAGTCGCCGTCGAGCGCCTTAGGCGCCAGGCTCTCCATGGCGCCGGACTTACCGGTGCCGCCCAAGATCATCTGGCGGGTTTTCTCCAAATCGAGGCCGCTCAGCTCGGCAAATGCCATGGCGTCTGCCATGCCGACCATGCAGGCGCCCAGCGACACCTGGTTGGCGAGCTTGGCAGCCTGGCCCTTGCCGGCGCCGTCGAAGCAGCAGATGTTGGCCGCAAAGGTGGCAAGGATGTCGCGGACCGGCGCGATGTCGTTCTCGGTAGCGCCCACGATAGCCGTGAGCGTACCGGCGATAGCGCCCGACTCGCCGCCGGTGACGGGGCAGTCAAACGCCATGCGACCAGAAACCTGGGCGGCCTCGGCAATGTCACGGGCAAGCTCGGGCGAGCTCGTGGTGAGGTCGATCAAGACCGCACCCGGCTTGGTGCACGCGAGCAGGCCGTCGCCCGCCAGGTAGAGTTCCTCGACCTCGGAGGGATAGCCCACCATGGTAAAGACGACATCGGCGTTCGCCGCGGCATCGGCCGGCGTATCTGCCCAGACGGCGCCGCGCTCGATAAGCGCCGCCGCCTTGGACTTGGTGCGGTTGTTGACCGTGACGGGATAGCCGGCGTCCAGAATGTGGCCGGCGATGGGGGCACCCATAATTCCGGTGCCGATAAATGCGACGGAGAGCTTGTTTGCCATGAAACCTTTCCTTTTGGGTTGGGTGTTGTTACCAGGTTGAATACTCGGTGCCAGCGTTTGGGCTGTGAGTCGAGGGCGATTACGGACGCAGCGCTTGCCTACTGACCGCGCACGCGGCGGGCGATACGGTCGGAAAGCGACGCCTTGTCGGCGCGGTTCTTACCCCAAAACGCGCAGCCCACCATGCCGGGGCCCACGTGCGAGCCGATGGTGGGACCCACGGAGCCGCGAATGATCGTGACGTCGGCGCAACCCTCCTCCTTGCGGATGGCGGCTTCGAGCCAGTCACCATCCTTTTCGGCATCGGCCGTCATGATGGCGATGGGCATGGTGCGATCGGGCACGTAGTTCTCGCGGAACGACTTGAGGATGGACTTGAGCGCCTTCTTGCGGCCGCGGTTGACGCCGATCAGCGACAGCGAGCCGGCCAGGTCGTAGGAGAGCTCGGGCTTGACGTCGAGCTTTGCCGTGAGCTGCGCCGCCGCGGGAGGAATGCGGCCGCCGGCAGCCAGTGCGTCGAAGCTCTCGAGCGTAAAGTAGCCGTGCACGTAGGTCTTTGCCTCGTTTGCCCAATCGACCAGCTGCTTGGCGGTCAGTCCCGCCGAACGCTGGCGCACGGTCTCGAGCGCCAAGAGCGCACCGGTCGCGCAGGGCAGAGCGTTGTCGACCACGTAGAGCTCAAAGTTGGGATACTCGGCGCGCACGACATCTGCCGCCTGGCACGCGGAGTTGTAGCTCGACGACAGCGCCGAGGTAAAGCACAGGTAGACCGTGGGCGTGCCCTCTTTGGCGCACTCGGTAAAAAACTCGATATAGCGACCGAGCGACACAGCCGAGGTGGACACGCGGGCACCGGCGCGCATGCGGTCGTAGAACTCCTTAGGGCTCATGCTCGACCAGATGTCGTCTGTGCGCTCCTCGCCATCGATAATGAAAGGGAAACCCAGGATATCGACATCGAGGTTCGCGGCGACCTCGGGGCTAAAGTCGCAGCAGGTATCGACGACGATGCGGCAACGGTTCGAATGACCGGCGGATGCGGCCTTGTCCATCAAAGCGACTCCTTACGTAAAAAGGCGGCCACCCGCATGGGATGGCCGCCAACCGTTAACTCATGCAAGTTAACGTATTTTACTCGTCAAGTGTTTCGATGCGGGGCTTGATGATGCCATATCCACCATTCTTACGGTGATACACCACATTGATGAGACCGGTCGTCGCGTTCTCGAACACGTAGAAGTCGTGGCCCAGCAAATCGGTCTGCACCAGCGCCTGCTCCTCGGTCATCGGGGTGACATCGATGACCTTCTCGCGGACGAGCAGGTCGTCGTCCTCCTCGGGCAGCAGCAGGTCGGCCAGATCCTCAACGCGCTCGACCGGCGCGACATCCGCGGCACTGGCACCACCCTGGCGGTTGTCCACGACCTTGGTCTTGAACTTGCGCAGCTGGCGGGTGACCTTATCGGCGGAGAGGTCGATGGCAGCATACATATCTGCGCCGTGCTCGGCAACGCGAATCACCGAACCGCGGGCACGAGCCGTGACCTCGACGATTGCCGGGTTGGGGTTCGAGGGGTTCTTCTCATAACGAAGCACGACGTCGACTGTCATGGGCTCGATGTCGAAAACCTTGAGCGCCTCGCCGATTTTCTCATCCACATGCGCACGCAGAGCATCGGTTACCGTCGTCTTGCGTCCAGAAACCTTGATATCCATACGTGGCTCCAATCTGCCTCGGGGACTTACTGTACTGGCTATGTACCCATTGCCGTGCATTTAATCACGCGATTTCCCAAAGACCCGAATAACGACTGCTTGATACCGCATACCGAAGTCTCGCACTTTTCTGTGGCAAAGTGCGCTATAGGAGGGCGTCGGCAGAGTTGGTTTTTCTTCTTGAAATTGGCTTTGACCTGCTGGTTTTATAGGGATGAAAAAGCCGGGCTCCTCTATTGGGGAAGCCCGGCAGTGCGTGTTGAAACCGTGAAGAGGTGTCCTTTCCAACGTATAGGAGACACCACCCCTAGCAATAACTAGCTATTGAGTTTGTTAATGTCGTCGTCGGTGATGGCGCCTTCCTGGCTGGACGATTTGTCCTCGGAGGATGCGGTCTCATTGTTGGAATCGGAGGACTCGCTGCCGGAGGACGTGGTCTCACTGGACTCAGAGTCGACCGGCTGCACGTTAGCGCCCGAAACCGTCTTAGTGGTGAGGTCGTAGGGCATCGTGCCATACCAGACAGAGTGGACCGCCTCGAGCGTGCCGTCGGCCGTAATACCGTCGAGGGCATCGCTCACGGCACGGCACAGTTCGTCATTGGACGAGAGGCCCGCAACACCAAGCGTCGAGGGCGCCTCGAGCGCACCGACATAGGAGACCTCGCTCATCAGGCGTGCAAGGTAGCCGCCGGCCGTGGAGTCGCAGATCACATAGTCGACCTCGCCGGACTCGAGCGCCTCAAAGCACTCGTTGATGTTGGAGTAGGTCTTTTGGTTGGCGGTGATGCTCTGCTTAGCAAGCGCCTCCTGCGAGGCCGAGGACGTCTGAACGCCCAGGGTGGACGTGTTAAGGGTATCGGTGGAAACGCTTAGCGACCCACCATCGCTAGTTTTACCGAACACGGAAGTGGCATCGTACAGGCAGGTGCCGAGCGAGCTAATGTCCCCGTCCGTGGAGTTAATCTCGCCGATAAAGATATCGGCCTTTTTGTCGCCGAGCGCGGAACCTGCCGAGGACGCATCGACGAAGGCGACCTTAAGGCCCATGCGGCTTGCGAGGGCGCGGGCGGCGTCAACCGCATACCCCGTGAGCTCGCCGTCGGCGCCCTGCATGGCCTGCGGCGCATCGGAAGTATCGAGGGCGACCGTCAGGGTTCCGGGAGTGACCAGGGCATCGTCCGACACCGCCGGCGTGACGGTCTCGTACTCGATCTGGTCGATCGTGGGAGTCGTGAACGTAGACAGCGGGTTGAACGCGCATCCGCTCAGGCCCAAAACGGCGATGACCGCTGCGGTCCCAGCACCTAACCGAGCCGCGTGCATCAAGCTGCCCCTCACCATGTCCACTACCCTGCCTTCTGTGTCGTATACAATCCGTGCGTTGCGCGGAATATCAGGTTGTTCCCACCAGCTGACCTGGTATTTGACCCCACACTTGCGCACCGGGGTGTTTGCTCGGGAGGCCGCAGCCACCTTCACGACTGACCCGCTCGCCCGCGAGGCGGTATTGCCCCAAAGAAAGTAGAACGGACGGTGCGGCTTACATCTAGGACGCGCCATGATCGCGCCGCGCGCACGCGGTCGCTTACGTGGATCCCTTTGACCGCGTCTGTCTTGGACTAGGACGGGCATTTCGTCCGTCCGCAACCACAGCCTGGTAGGAACGAAGCGCATTATAACTAAGTTCAAGCTAAAGTTTAAGGTTAGGGGCGTCATTCGCATCTCGAGTACAGATTTCGCAGGTCAGGACGGGCCGCACGCGCTATCTTCACTGCCACAAAACCACCCCTACCAAACGCGTGCGATAGCGAGGCCATCAACGGCCGCGGCACCGGCGCGCTTGAGTTCCGCCGAAGCCGCTGCCATCGTCGCACCCGTGGTGATAACGTCGTCGATAAGCAGCAGGCGCTTGCCCCGCACATCCTCAACCGTCTCGTACATGCCTTGGGCACGCTCGCGGCGCTCCTCACGACCGAGTTCGCGCTGGTCGCCATGCCCGTACTTGACGAGAGCATCGAGCAGGGGAACACCCGACAGCTCGCAAAATGGGCGCGCAATAGCCTCCATATGATCAAAACCACGCCGCCGAAACGCTGCCGCCGTCGCAGGCACAAACACCACCGCATCCGCGCCGGACAGCACACCTCCATAGCGATCGGGCGCTACGACCTGGGCATGCAGGGCGGTGTCGTAGACCAGCTCCGCCAGATACGGAGCCAGACGTCGCTCGCCCGCGTCCTTGTACGCTTTAATGATGCGCGGCAGTGGATGCGCATAGACAGCGCACGCCAGGCAGCGGTCGAGTGCCTCCGCCATTGCCGAGGACGTGCCCTCGACCGAACACTCAGTGCACAGCAAATCCCCAAACGGGGCGCCGCATCGGGTGCAGCTATGACGTGGGTCGATGAGCGTGAGCGCGGTCAGGCAGTCTTGGCAAATAAGCGCACCGGCGCGCTCGCAGCCGGCACATCGTGTTGGCGACAATGCCTCGAGCGCCTCGCGTGCCACCCACTCGGCAAACGGTAGCAATTCGTCCGCAAACGGTAGGGCGCCGGCGCCCTGCAGACGGCTCAATATGTTCAGATGGCTCTTCAAGACACAACCCTCCCTACGTTCGGTCGCAGGGAGGGTTGTTGATTCGGCGCTATGATACCCCGATGCGCTCGGGGCAAGGCGGGCTAAATCCGCTCGCGGGCGTTATTCGCCGGCGGGCGGTTGTGGTGCGGACGAAGACGGGGTCGGGCCCTCGCCACCATCCTGGCGCGGCTTGCGGGAACGGCGACGGCGACGGCGCTTTTGACCCTGGTCGGCCGAG
>UQTD01000089.1 GCA_900543845.1 uncultured Collinsella sp. | reverse complement strand
ATCCAAAAGCACGCCGGCCGTCGCCGTTAGAACTCGGCAAATTCGGGAGCGCCGACCTCAATCTCCTCGCGCCCCGCCATAAGCTCGCGCATCTTGGCGCAAAATGGCTCCTGCTCCCCCGCCTTAAACACCAAGTGAAGTGTCACGGCATCCACGTAATCGGTATCCAAAACCTTGGCACCCGAATCCTGCGCCAAACGAAGCACCTGCTCGTATTGCGGATAGGCCACATGCACGTCAACAGGCACGACGCTCGTCATCTCGACGATCTGCCCGGCCTCCTGAGCAGCTGCCACCGCCGCCTGCGTCGCCGCGGTATAGGCGCGCACCAAGCCACCGGGCCCCAGCAGCGTGCCGCCAAAATAGCGCGTCACTACGCAGCAAACATTTTTGAGCCCCGCGCCGCGCAGCACCTCGAGCGTCGGCATACCGCTCGTGCGGCTCGGCTCACCGTCATCGCTCTGGCGCTCGCGTCCATCGACCAAAATCCACGCGGGAACATTATGTCGAGCGTCGTAATGACGCTTGCGAACAATCTCGATAAAGGCATTCGCCTCATCCTCAGACTCAATATGGACCAACTGGGCAATAAACCGGCTCTTGCGGTCCACAAACTCGCCCGAAGCCTCAATATTCGATTGCAGAGTAAAATAGCTGTCCAACAAAGCCCCTCAACAACAAGCAAAGCAACAAACAGCCTCAATAATACGGCAAACACCATATGAATTGTCAGGGTAACAAAAATGCCAAGTGGGCCTGTAAGCCGGGTTCTGTCGTGAACGGTCATTTATCTTGTCTGCACGTTACCGTGCAGCTCCACGCACGCTACCCGAACGCGGACCGGGCCGGCCCATAGCGTTCCTATTCGCGCTTGCTCCGGATGGGGCTTGCCAAGCCGCCGTGTTGCCACGACGCTGGTGGTCTCTTACACCACCGTTTCAGCTTTTCCCTTTACGCCTTGCGGCGCAGGTGGGAGTCTTCTTTTCTGCGGCGCTTTCCGTCGGATCACTCCGCCCGGCCGTTAGCCGGCATCCCGCCCTCTGGAGCCCGGACTTTCCTCACGCGTGCCGCAAGCAGCACATCGCGCGACCGTCTGGCCCACTCAGCAGTGCAAGAGTGTAGCACACCGTTGTCACAGGCAATGGCACAACACAAGCGTTCGACACGATAAACCAAGAACCACGCTATGCAGTACAATAGTATCGTCGATGGGCAACGTCGTCAGTCGAGACGCGACCGCGCTCCGCACCCCTCCGTCTACTCGGTGCGTTCCCGCCTCCTCCCCGAGGCGGGATGTCGGCATTTTTCATGCACCGACAACCCAATAGCCCGTGAACAGCCTAGGCGGCATTGCACACGGGCGGCATCGCGCACCTCAGCAACAAATGCAAAAAGGGACCCGTCCATTGCGGACGAATCCCTTAAAACAAGTGATCGTCAAACCGATTTACTCGGCGTCGGTCTCCTCGTCCTTCTTCTCGGAAGGCAGCGGGGTGACCTCGATCTCAACGCCCAGAGTCTCAGCAGCAGACTTCATGGACAGGGAGATACGACGACGGTCGAGGTCGATCTCCATGACCTTGACCTGAACCTTGTCGCCCACGTGGGTGACCTGAGAAGGCTGATCGACGTGCTTGTTGGCCATCTCGGAGATGTGCACCAGGCCCTCGATGCCCTCGCCCAGGTCGACGAAAGCACCGAACGGGACAAGCTTGGTCACAGTGCCCTCGACGATAGCGCCGACGGGGTACTTCTTGACCAGTGCGCGCCACGGATCCTCGGTGGTCTGCTTGAGACCCAGGGAGATGCGCTCGCGGTTGAGATCGACGTCGAGAACCTCGACCTCGACCTCCTGGCCGACCTTGACAACCTCGGAAGGATGGTTGACGTGGTTCCAGGAGAGCTCGGAAATGTGGATGAGGCCGTCGATACCGCCGAGGTCGACGAAGGCGCCGAAGTCGACGATGGAGGAAACGGTGCCCTGGAGACGCATGCCAGACTTAAGCTTGGACAGGATCTCGGAGCGCTCGGCCTTACGGGACTCCTCGAGCACGACGCGACGGGAGAGGACGACGTTGTTGCGGTTGCGGTCCATCTCGATGACGCGGGCCTCGATGCGAGTGCCCATGTAGGAGGTGAGGTCCTTGACACGACGGAGGTCGACGAGGGAAGCGGGCAGGAAGCCACGCAGGCCGATGTCGAGAATCAGGCCGCCCTTGACAACCTCGATAACCTCGCCCTCGACGTTCTCGCCGGAGTTGAACTTCTCCTCGATGCGGTTCCAAGCACGCTCGTACTCGGCACGCTTCTTGGACAGGACCAGACGACCGTCCTTGTCCTCCTTCTGGAGAACCAGAGCCTCGATGGGATCACCGAGTGCAACGATGTCTGCAGGGTTAGCGTCCTTGCGGATGGACAGCTCGCGGACCGGGATAACGCCCTCGGACTTAAATCCGATGTCAACGAGCACCTCGTCATGCTCGATCTTAACGACAGTGCCGTTAACGAGATCGCCCTCATCAAAGTCGGTAATCGTACCGTCGATGAGGTTGTTCATCTCCTCCTCGTTGACATCGTCAAGAGAGAAAATGGACGAGTTCTGAATCTCACTCAAAGGTGGACCCCTTTCGAACTACGGGGCCCCGATTGCTAGGACCTACAGAAGGGTGCGACAAGCACACAACGTTTAGGAACACTCGGGAGCCGACAGATACTAATGTGACGCTTATGCAATCACGTTCGTATAGGTTACGGGGAAATGGGTTCGATTTCAAGCGTGAACTGCGTTTTTTTACTCGTGTGGAGACTTTTTCGTAATCTTATGGACAACCGTCTCCACAACTTGACGATAAGCAGTTTGCCCATACGCCTTTGAGGTAAAGTATCCGGAGCCAACGATTCTGGAACGATTTATCGAGAAAGGTGCCCGCGTGCTCAAAGCAGTCGTTTTCGATATGGACGAAACGCTTCTTAGCATCAACCTCAACGCGTTCATCCTTCGCTATTTTAAGGATGTCTCGTCGATGCTCGCGGATATCGGTCGCCGCAGCCACGGTGGCACGATGGCACGCCTCGGCACCATCTTGGTCGACCTCAACGCCAATCGCCGAAGCGGCACGGATAATCGCACCAATCTGGAGTTCTACCAAGAAGAGGTTGAGCGCCGGTGCGGCATTTGCCTCTCGGACCCACTTATCTACGAGGCGTTTACCTACTACGACCGCGAAGTTCTTCCGTACAAGAACGACGATGTCATCAACGCCCACGCCATGCCGGGCGCACACGCCGCGCTTCAGGCCGTACAGGACGCAGGACTGCGCTGCGCGCTCTTCACCAACCCCAGCTTTCCGCAGGGGGCCATCGAGTGCCGCATGGGTTGGGGCAATCTGGCCGACGCCCCCTTTGAGCTCGTCACGCACATGGGAAACACAACCCGCTGCAAGCCCGATGCCACCTACTATCTAGAGCAGCTTCAGGTGATGGGGCTCGAGCCGCACGAGGTCCTTATGGTGGGCAACGATCCCAAGCGCGACTTCCCGTCCCCCGATTGCGGCATCCAAACCGCCTTTGTGGGCCAGGGCAAGCCCAGCCGAGCCACTTGGCGCGGAACCATGGAAGACTTCGCCCGCGACTTTAACGCCGTAGTAGAAGCCTTCTACGAACACCAAGTAGCCGACGAACTGTCATAGGACCCCTCGCTCCAAACAAAATGGCGCCGCAGGTTGAGCACAAGTCAGCGAAAATGCCCCTAAGCGAGCAATGTGCCTTGAAAGAGGAGGGCATAGGCCTTCTGGCCATGCCCGACGATTGAAAGGCAGATTGCCGCTTAGGGGCGTTTGCAGCGTCGACTGGTTACGCGGTTTGGTAAAACCGCGTAACTAGCACACCTGCGTTTTGCCGATCATGATGTTGAGGATCTCGACGTCGGTATCTTTCATACCCACACGGCCCACGTAGCCCATGCTGGCGATCGTCTGCTCAACGGTATCCTGAATGAGGCCCTCACCGGCACGGAAGCCGCGGCCCTGCATGGCCATATCGTGGCCCAGAATCGCAGCATCAACGGCAGCGGAAATCTTGGCGGCGCAACTCGCCTTGGCGCCATCGCACACGATGCCGCCAACGTTACCGAGCGTGTTCGAAACCGTCGCGCCAATCTGCTCGCGCGTGCCACCACACAGCCAGGTAATCGCGGCACCGGCACCGCATGCGGCGCAAATAGCGCCACAAAACGCCGAGAGCGCACCAATATAGCTCTTGATATGCACGGCGATAAGATCGGACAGCATCACGGCGCGCACCAGGCGCTCATGGTCGCAGCGCAGGTACTCGGCATACTCCATAACAGGCAGCGCGCAAGTAATGCCCTGATTGCCCGAGCCGCACACAATGGCGACCGGCAGCGCGCAGCCGTTCATGCGGGCGTCGGACCCGGCGGCTGCACGGGCACGGGCACGGCAGGCGACGTCATCGGCACGTGCGCCCAGCAGCGTACGGCCCACCTCGGCGCCCCAAGCGTGCGCCAGGCCCTCGGCACTAATTGCGCCATTCAGCTCAATCTGACGCTCAACGGCAGCGCGGGCACCATCGATGTCGCCGTCCTCGATAAAGTCAATGATGGACTCGATCGACATGGGCGTGTCGGCGCTATCTGCCGCACGCTCGGCCACAACGCGCTCGGCGCAAGCGGCACACTCCCCCGCCGACTTGCCGCATACCGGAATACCGTCGAGCGTATGGCACGTAACATTAGTGTGGTGGTCGGTAATCTCGACGACCGCGGTATGGCCCCCGGCCGTGGCAGTCACCTTAATGTAGAGGTTGGGCACACCCTCGACAAGCGACACATCGCAGTAGCCGGCGTCAGCGAGGAGCTCGGCCACGCGCGCACAGTCTTTATCGTCAACGCTCTCGAGCACCTCGAGTGCGCTCTTGGCATCGCCGCCCACGGCACCCAGCACGGCCGCCGCCTCAATACCATGCATGCCGCCCGAGTTGGGCACGGTCACGCTCTTGACGTTCTTGATGATGTTGCCCGAGCAGGCAACGTCCATATGGTCGGGTTCGCAACCGAGCGTCTGGCTCGCCAGCGCAGCTGCATAGGCAACGGCAATGGGCTCGGTGCAGCCGAGCGCACAGACAAGCTCGCGGTTCAAGACATCGCAAAAAGCGGCATCGCGAATGGAATCGGTAGGCATAGGTATCTCCTGCTTACATAACGGACTGGGCTCTCAATAATAGTTAACTCTATTTATTTGATAACAATGCATCAAAAACCGCAACCCAAGTTCCGGCGGACGGCGTTCAAGCGCAAACTGACGGCATTAATTCATGAGAAGTAAGTCTTGTTGCATGCTAAAGCGTTTGACCAAAAAACGCCCGAGCGTTTACACAAAAGTCGCGCTATCATGCAGTCGAACGCGGTAAAACCTTTAGCAATTCCGCCGCACGGACCAGAGAGGAACCACTCATGAAGATTGGTATCGGCAACGACCATGCCGCCGTTGAGCTCAAGAACATCATCTCCGAGCACCTGAAGGAGCGCGGCTGCGAGGTCGTGAACTATGGCACCGACACCTCCGAGAGCTTCGATTACCCCATCGCCGGCTACAAGGTGGGTAAGGCCGTTGCCAACGGCGACGTCGACCTGGGCATCCTGATCTGCGGCACCGGCGTCGGGATTAGCCTGGCTGCCAACAAGGTCGAGGGCGTACGCGCCGTCGTGTGCTCCGAGCCCTTCAGCGCCAAGCTCTCCCGCATGCACAACAATACCAACGTGCTCGCCTTTGGTGCCCGTGTCGTGGGCTCCGAGCTCGCCAAGATGATCGTCGACGAGTGGCTCGACGCCGAGTTTGAGGGTGGTCGCCACGAGCGTCGCGTCAATCTCCTCAACGAGATCGACCAGACCCGCGGACTCAAGGTCGTCGACGAGGCCTAAACCACTCAGTACCACAAGCTAACAGCAGGGGCCCGCTCGGAACACAT
>UQTD01000088.1 GCA_900543845.1 uncultured Collinsella sp. | reverse complement strand
GTCCGCATGCCCGCCAGGTCGCGAAAGCCGCCGCCCACGGTGTAGGGAATGGCCAGCTCCTCGGCCGCGTGCGCCGCCATCTCGATGGTCGTCGCGCGGTTGTCGCTCGTGGCGGTAATGTCCAGGAAGACGACCTCGTCCGCGCCCTCGCGGTCGTAGGCGCGCGCCAGCTCCACCGGATCGCCCGCATCGCGCAGGCTCACAAAGTTGACGCCCTTGACCACACGGCCGTCCTTGACGTCCAAGCAGGGAATCACGCGTTTGGTAAGCATGGGCTACTCCTCCCCTCGGGCGGCGGACAGCGCCTGGGCCAGCGTAAAATTGCCCTCGTAGAGCGCACGGCCGGTAATGGCACCTTCAATCGCGCCCTCGCCCACCGCGGCCAGCGCACGGATGTCGTCGAGCGTCGAGATACCGCCCGAAGCCACGACGGGAAATCCCGCGACCTCGGCCACATGGCGATACGCCGCCACATCGATGCCCGTCTGCATGCCATCGCGCGCGATGTCGGTATACACCAGATGCTTAAAGCCCAGCTCGGAAAGCTGCACCACGGCATCGTCGAGCGCCACACCCGAGCCGTCACGCCAGCCGTTCACCTTAACCTGGCCGTCGCGTGCGGCAATGTCAGCCACCAGCAACTCGCCAAAGCCTTGGGCCGCCACCTCGGCAAAACCCGGCTCGGTCACCAGTACGGTGCCCAGCGCGATACGGCGAGCACCATAGCCGGCCAGCTCGTCGATGCGCGCGAGCGAGCGGACGCCGCCGCCCACGTCCACGGACAGACCGTCGACGCCGCAGATGGCCTTGATCGCCGCCGAGTTGGCAGCGCACGCATCCTCGTCCTCGCCAAAGGCAGCGGACAGGTCGACGACGTGCACCCAGCTCGCGCCCTGCTCGGCAAACGAGCGGGCGACGGCCACGGGGTCGTCGGAATATACCTTGCAGCGGCTGCGGTCACCGCGCTCCAGGCGCACGACCTTGCCGCCGATCAGATCGATTGCGGGAAACAGGATCATCGGCCACCCTCCTCGACGATGCTGACGAAGTTCTTAAGAATGCGCTGACCCAGCGCGGAGGATTTCTCGGGATGGAACTGGCAGCCCCACACGTTGCCATGGCGCACGATGCACGGGAAGCTCCGCGTATAGTGCGTGCGCGCCAGCACATCGGCGGCATCGGCGTCGTCGGCCACCGCGTAGCTGTGGGTAAAGTACATGTTGGCACCCTCGGCAAAACCAGCGAGGAGCGGATCGGCCGCGCCGGCGGGCGTCATGTGCACCTGGTCCCAGCCCACGTGCGGCACCTTCAGGCGGCTCGACTCCAAGCGTGTGCACGAGCCGCGCATAATACCCAGGCCATCGACCCAGGGACCGCCAGCCTGCTCGGAGGTGTTGCCGTCGGCGACCGCGCCCTCGTCCGCAGGCACGCCCTCGTTGCCGCGCTCAAAAAACAGTTGAAGACCCAGGCAGACGCCGAGCAGCGGAGTTCCGGCGGCGACGGCATCGAGCACCGCGTCTGCCTCGCCGCTCTGGCGCATAAAGGCGATCGCGTCATAGAACGCGCCCACGCCCGGGATGACCAGGCCGTCGGCATTGCGGATCTGCTCCGGATCGTCCGACGTGCAGGCGGCGGCACCGGCGCGCGCAAGCCCACGCGCAACGCTCGACAAGTTGCCCTTGTGGTAGTCGACCACCACGATCTTCGGTTCGCCCACGCGACCCCTCCCTTATCTCATCGTCCAAAACCACCACAAAGGGGACAGGCACCTTCGTAGTGGTTTTTGCCTTTGTTGCGGTTACAGTGAACCCTTGGTGCTGGGGATGCCTTGCACGCGGGGATCGAGCTCGCAGGCGCGGCGCATCGTGCGGCCCACGGCCTTAAAGGCGGCCTCGATAATGTGATGCGAGTTGCCGCCTGCCAGCTCGCGCACGTGCAACGTGAGTTTGGCATCGCGCGCAAAGGCATAGAAGAACTCGACGGCCAGCTCGGTATCGAAGCTGCCCACGCGCTCGGTCGGCACGGGCAGCTCGCAGTAGGCCTGGCCGCGACCCGAAATGTCCACGGCAGCCATCACGAGCGTCTCGTCCATGGCGATCGCTGCATCGGCAAAGCGTGTAATGCCCGCCTTGTCGCCCAGCGCCTTGCAAAATGCCTCGCCCAGCACAATGCCCGTGTCCTCGACGGTATGGTGCGCGTCGACCTCAACGTCACCTACCGCATGCACCGTCAAATCAAACAGGCCATGGCGACCAAAGGCGTTGAGCATGTGGTCGAAAAACGGCACGCCCGTCGAGATATCGCACACGCCGCTTCCGTCCAGGTCGAGCTTGACGACAATGTCGGTCTCACCCGTCTTGCGGGTCACCTCGGCATAACGGCCCATCTACATCTCCTCCTTCACCAGCGCGGCAAACGCAGCCAGTACCTCATCGTTTTCCTGCGGCATGCCCACGGTAATGCGCAGGCAGTCCGCAAGGCCCGGCGCGTAGCTAAAGTCGCGCACCAAAATCGAATACTCGTCGCGCAGGCGCTCGCGCACGCGCGTGGCATGCGGCGTGCGCACGAGCACAAAGTTCGCCGCGCTCGGCCATGCCTCCACAGGCAGGCCCTCGGCAACCATTGCGCGCAGGGCGCACAGCTCGCGCTCGCGCTCGGATGCGACCTGTGCCACCACGGGCGCGTACGCATCGCGGGCACGCACGCAGGCAAGCGCCGCCGCCTGACTCAGCACGTTGACCGAATAGATCTGGCGAATCGCCGCGAACACCTCGATAACCTCGGGCGCCGCGATCACGTAACCCAGACGCGTACCGGCGGCGCCAAACGCCTTGGACAGCGTGTGCAGAATCACCAGGTTGGAATGCTCGGCGATAAGTCCCTGCGCCGTGGTGGCCGCGCCAAACGAATCGTCGGCAAACTCAACGTAGGCCTCGTCGACCATTACCATGCCGGGGCACGCATCGCACAGGTCCGCGACAAAGTCGAGCGGCGCCACATCACCCGTGGGATTGTTGGGCGAGGTCACGATTGCCAGGTTGCACTCGGGCGCCGCCGCAAGCACGGCTGCCTGGTCGAGCTCAAAGGTCGCGGGGTCGCGCCACGCGTCGCGCACTTCGGTCTGGCAGAGCGACGCAAAGAACGCGTACTCGCTAAAGCACGGCGGGCAGTTGAGCAGGGTCCGTCCCGCGCCGCCAAACGCCAGCAGGTAGTTATAGAGCAGCTCGTCTCCACCGTTGCCCACGCAGATATTCTCGCGCGTCACGCCATGCCAAGCGGCGAGCTCGTTGCGCAGGTCGTTGGACATGGGATCGGGGTAACGGTTGAGCGGCGTGGCAGCCAGGGCGGCGTCGACCGCCTCGCGCACGCCGGCCGGCACGGGATAGGTGTTCTCGTTGGCCGAAAGATTGATGCGCGTGGACGCAAAGTTAGGATCGTAGGGCTCAATACCGGCCAGGTAAGGCTGGACGAGCTCCTTCATGCGGGGCGTCAGCTCGGCCATATTAGGCCTCCTCGACGACCGCGTCAGCACCATTCGCGCTTGCAGCCGCCAGGTCCACGCCCTCGGCAACCGTCGCCACGGCGTCGCCCGGCCAGGCAACCTTGGTCAGGTCGGCCGCGGCCAGAGACTCGGCGCTCACGGCATCCTCGCCCTGCTCCAACACACGGCGACGCAGTGCGGCGGAAAGCGCGTGTGCCCACAGGCCCTCGGCCTCGGCCAAACGCTGCGTAGCGGGAGCGTCCGAGAGCAGGCCCTCGGGCGTATAGCAAATGACACTCGAGCGCTTGACGAACTCCTCCACCGAAAGCGGGTTGGAGAACATGGCCGTGCCGCCGGTCGGCAGCGTGTGATTGGGGCCGGCAACGTAATCGCCGAGCGGCTCGGAGCTCCAAGCGCCCACAAAGATGGCGCCGGCGTTGCGAATGCCGCCGAGCAGGCCCATCGCGTCCTTGCAGTGCAGCTCCAGGTGCTCGGGCGCCACGGTGTTCACCGCTTCGACGGCGGCAGCCATGTCGGCTGCCACCACGATGGTGCCCTCATTGTCGAGCGAAGCGCGCGTGATCTCGGCGCGCGGCGACTGCGCCACCAGGATGTCGATACCCGCCTCGACCTCACGCGCAAACTGCTCGTTGCAGGTCACCAGATAGCAGGCAGCCAGCGGATCGTGCTCGGCCTGGGCCATCAGGTCGGCCGCGACCACCATGGGCTTGGCCGTGGCGTCAGCCAGCACGCAGACCTCGGAGGGACCGGCGACCATATCGATACCCACGTCACCCGAGACAATCTGTTTGGCAGCGGCGACAAAGGCGTTGCCCGGGCCGGTGATCTTGTCGACACGCGGAATGGTCTCGGTGCCGTACGCCAGCGCGGCCACGGCCTGGGCGCCGCCCACCATATAGATCTCGTCCACGCCTCCGAGCTTGGCAGCCGCAAGCGTATACGGGCTGATCAGGCCATCTTTTTGCGGCGGAGTCACCATGACCACGCGCTTGACGCCGGCCACCTTGGCGGGAATGGCGTTCATGAGCACGGTGGAGGGATACTGTGCGCGACCGCCCGGCACGTAGATGCCGGCCGCAGCAAGCGGGGTCACTTTAACGCCGAGCATTGTGCCGTCCGAGCGCGTGGTAAACCAGCTCTGCTCGACCTCGCGCTGGTGGAACTCGCGAATCTGGCGCGCGGCCTTCTCAAGTGCGGCGACAAAGGCCGGATCGAGGCCTTCGAGCGCGGCATCGACCTGCTCCTGCGGCAGACGGAAGCTCTGCAGCTCAACACCATCAAAACGCTGGCAATAATCGCGCACCGCGGCATCGCCTTTGGCGCGCACGTTGGCCACGATATCGCGGGCAGCGTCGACGATGTTTTGCGGCAGCACGCCCTTGCGGTTGAGCTGGTTGGTAACGAGGCGCTCACCGGGAGCAAGCTTGATGGTCTTCATATCGGTATCCCCTATCGGTCGAGGTTGCGTCTGAAAAACGAAAGGCCGGGCGGCGGCGCCAATCGGCCCGCAGCCCGTACGTTGGGGTGCCCGTGCGTGCTCGCGCTATTGCGCCGAGCCCGCGACGGGCTCAAAATGCTTGTCCTTCACGGCCGCGGCCAGGCGATCTGCCAGATTACGCACGCGCGGATCCAAGCGAGCGGCACCCGGATTGACGAAGAAGCGCGCCGTGCAGTCCATAATGCGACCAGTAATAACCAGGTCGTTGTCACGCAGCGTGGCGCCCGTGGCGGTGATGTCTACGATACGGTCGGTCATGCCGACAATGGGGCCCAGCTCGATGTTGCCGTGCAGCGAAACGATGTCGGCGTTCACGCCGCGCTCGGCATACCAGGCGCTCGCGATGCGCGGGTACTTGGTGGCCACGCGAAGCGACCCGCGGCGGGCATAGTTGCGCTCGGCCTGGCCGGCGCGCCACGCGGGCTCCGCCTCGATAAAGGTGCACAGGCCGTAGCCCAGATCGACCAGCTGCAGCAAGTTGAGGTCTGCCTCGATGAGCGAGTCCCAGCCACAGATGCCGCAATCGGCACCGCCACAGCCCACAAAAGCGGGCGCGTCGCTGGGGCGCACAATGACAAACTCGATATCGCCGACCGTGCCCTCGCCGGCACGCATGTCGCGACCGCGCACGATGAGGTGACGGCCGGGGTCACGCAGTTCAGAGACGTCCAGACCCGCGGCCTCGAGCACGTCGAGCGTGTCAGCCTTGAGCGAGCCCTTGGGCACGGCAATGCGCAGCGGACCCTCAGCGCCGCGACCCACGGCATGGTCACCATCGGAAGCAGCGTCCTCGGCCGAGGTGCGCGCAGCCTCCAGGCGCTCGAGCGAAAAGGCGAAGCCCGCCGCCGGCACCTCGATGCCAAACGCACCGGTAAAGATGGAGTCGTAGCGTCCGCCCGAACCCACTGGATCGGGCAGACCGCCGGCATAGGCCTTAAAGACCAGACCCGTGTAGTAATCAAACGAGTTCATGATGGAGAAGTCGAAGGACAGCACCTGGGCGTCCTCGGGAGCCAGGCCATCGACCAGGGCACGCAGCTCGCGCGTGAGCGGCGCAACAATGCCCGCCGCCGCCAGCAGCGCGTCGACGCGG
>UQTD01000087.1 GCA_900543845.1 uncultured Collinsella sp. | reverse complement strand
GCCGTAAACGCAGGGAATCCGGGGGCGTGACGGGGGTTTCTCTCCGGAACATTCCGCAGGACGCAAAGAGGCTCCGCAGCGCGAAGCGCGATGCGGAGCCTCTTTGCATGTCCGAGGACGTTCCGGAGAGAAACCCCCGTCACGCCCCCGGATTCCCGGTGGGAGTTCTAGACCTTGTCGGCCTTAGTACATACCGCCGCCCTGCTGACCAGCGGTGGCAGCAGCGATAGCGTCCTCAAGCTGAGTGTTCTTGGGCACATCGGAGACGGTGGCCTCGGTGATGAGGATCAGGCTGGCGACAGAAGCAGCGTTCTGCAGGGTGACGCGGCTGACCTTGACGGGGTCGAGGACGCCCATCTCGATCATGTCGCCCCACTCGCCGTTGGCAGAGTTGAGACCCTGGCCGGCGGGCAGCTCGGCAACCTTGTCGACCACGACAGCGCCCTCAAAGCCAGCGTTCTTGGCGATGGTAGCGACCGGAGCGGTCAGAGCCTTCTTGACGATATCGACGCCGATCTTCTCCTCGGGGTCGTCAATCTCAACAGCGTCGAGCGCAGGAGCAGCGTCCATGAAGGCGACGCCGCCGCCAGCGACAATGCCCTCCTCGACAGCAGCGCGGGTAGCCTGCAAGGCGTCCTCGACGCGGTGCTTGATCTCCTTGAGCTCGGACTCGGTAGCAGCGCCGACCTTGATGACGGCAACGCCACCGGAGAGCTTAGCCAGGCGCTCCTGGAGCTTCTCGCGGTCGAAGTCAGAGGTGGTGTTCTCCATCTCGCCCTTGATCTGAGCGATGCGAGCGTCGATGGCCTCCTTGGAGCCAGCGCCGCCGACGACGACGGTGTTGTCCTTGGAGATGGTGACGGACTTAGCGGTACCGAGCATATCGGCGGTGATGTCAGCGACCTTCACGCCCAGCTCGTCCAGAGCGGCCTGGCCACCGGTGAGGACGGCGATGTCCTCGAGGATGCGCTTGCGGCGATCGCCGTAACCCGGAGCCTTGACGGCGCAGACGTTGAGAGCGCCACGGATCTTGTTGAGGACCAGGGTCGGCAGAGCCTCGCCGTCGATGTCCTCAGCGATGATGAGCAGGCCGCGGCCGGCGCGCTGGACAGCCTCGAGAACAGGCATGATGTCCTGGACGCTGGAGATCTTCTGGTCGGTGATGAGGATGTACGGATCCTTCATCACGGCCTCCATGCGGTCGTTGTCCGTGACGAAGTAAGCGGAGACATAGCCCTTGTCGAACTGCATGCCCTCGACAGTGTCGATGGTAATGTCGAACGTCTGGGAATCCTCGACGGTGATGACGCCGTCCTTGCCCACGACCTCCATGGCCTCGGCGATCTTCTCGCCAACCTCGGGGTCACCAGCGGAGATGGTGCCGACGGAAGCGATCTGCTCCTTGGTCTCGACCGGCTTGGCCTGCTTCTTCATCTCGGCGACGGCGGCGTTGACGGCCTTGTCGATGCCGCGACGGATGGCCAGCGGGTTAGCGCCAGCGGCGACGTTGCGCAGACCGTCGTTGACGATAGCCTGAGCGAGCAGGGTTGCGGTGGTGGTGCCGTCACCCACGGTGTCGTTGGTCTTGGTGGCGACCTCCTTCACCAGCTGAGCGCCCATGTTCTCGATGTTGTCCTCGAGCTCGATCTCCTTAGCGACGGAAACGCCGTCGTTGGTGATGGTCGGGGCACCGAACGTGCGCTGCAGAGCGACGTAACGGCCCTTGGGGCCCATGGTGACGGTAACGGCATCGGCCAGAGTGTTGACGCCCTTTGCGAGCTTGGCGCGGGCATCGGTGTTGAACGTAATGTTCTTTGCCATGGTAGGTAATCCTCCAAAAGAAATGTGACTCGCGTCGCCGCTTCCGAGTCCTATGCGGCAGGCGCGTTCAAAGACGAATCAGAGATTCTGACGAGGCTAGGCCTCGACGACGGCGTAGATGTCGTCGGCGCGCATCAGCAGATACTTCTCGCCGTCGACCTTGACCTCGTTGCCACCAAACTTACCGTAGATGACAACGTCGCCGACCTGAACGTCCATGGGAATGCGCTCGCCCTTGTCGTTGACCTTACCGGCGCCAACGGCAACGATGGTGCCGCGCTGCGGCTTCTCCTGAGCGTTGCTAGCGATGTACAGACCAGAAGCGGTCTTCTGCTCGGCCTCGTCGGGCTTGACCAGGACGCGATCTGCAAGCGGCTTCAAAGACGACATGCTTGTTTCCTCCTTTGTGGGCCGCGCGGTCATGCCGCGCGGGTTAACCCTTTTTGTTTGCGTACGCGTTGAATGGTACCCACGAATGGCGGGTTATACAACATGGAGTCAAAAAATCTTATTTTTTGGCACTTAGATTTTCTGAATGCCGGGGGATAACTTGGCAGTGGCTCCCGGGGCGGACCGGAGGGCATGAAGTTTGCTGCTCTACAGTCCTGCGCAAGACGGAAAGCACGTTAAGTGCTTTCCTTTGCGTGCGGAACTCGCGACAAACTTCATGCCCTCCGGTCCGCCCCGCGAGCCAGGTTGACCAACTCGGGCCCGGCATTCAGAAAAGTCAGTGCAGCAAAATGGCGATGCGGATAGCGACATGGGCATGGTTTTCGCCGCGCGCACGGGTCCCCCGGGGAGCACCGTGCATTTTTGGGAGTATTCAGCAGGCCAGGCTAAATGCATACGCGCCGGACATACTTTTTTGGTCCCAAGGATGCTTTCAGCGGGCGGTTTTGGTCGGTGGGCAGACCCCGTTGGGACAAAAAGGCATGCCTCGCGTCGCACCGGAGCCCGAAATGACGTCAATCTCCACAACGTTACCCGACTGCAGCGGCACCGACGGAACCTGCGTTGCTGAATACTCCGTTTTTTGCACGGCCCAGGCGGGGGTACATCAGGACCAGAAAGAACATCCCAGCCTATTTATGCAATCTGTAATGGAAAGTATGCAAAACACCAAGAGACCGCATTGCTGATGTCCAAATTGAGCGCGTGGGGGCAGCGGCGCCCCACCCCACGCTCAAATCAAGCAGAGCAGGGACGCTCACAGCGAGTCCCCACCGATATACAAACGCGGCTCGAGCGCCAACCCAAAATAGGCTGCCCGAGCCGCGTTTAACGGTACGGCATGATTATTAGCGCTCGTAAATCAAGTTGCCTGCTAGGTAGGTTGCCTGAACTTTGGTGTCCTGGAGCTCTTGAGGGTCAACGGTGAGCGGGTTTTGGTCCAGGACTACCAGGTCGGCGTATTTGCCGGGCTCTAGGCTGCCGAGGTTTTGCTCGTCACCTGCCGCGTAAGCGCTGCCCAGGGTGTAGTTGTGCAGGGCTGTAGCCGCGTCGATGCGCTCGCTGGGAAGCCAGCCGCCCTCGGGCCAGTGGCTGCGGGGGTCTTGGCGCGTGATGGCCGTGTAGAGCACGTTCATGCTAGTAACGGCTGTGATGGGGCTATCGGTGCCGAAGGCTTGGCGGATGCCGCGCTGCTTATAGGTCGCGAACGGCCACATGATGCGGCTGCGTTCCAGGCCCAGGTCGCGCTCCGGGCCACCCGGGTCGAGCGTGATGTGGCAAGGCTGGCTCGAGGCAATGACGTTGAGCTTGCGCAGACGATCGATGTCCTGAGGCAGCAAATTCTCTAGATGCTCGAGCGTATTATGGCCGTGCTGGGGCAAGCCGTAGAGCTCTGCCGCCTCCTCAAAGATATCGAGCGCAGCATGGATGGCACCGTCGCCGATAACGTGGATGCGCACGATGTGGCCGCGCTCGGCTGCCGCCAGAACCAGCTTGCGCATGCGCTCGACAGGAACCGTCAGGCGACCCTGGTCGCCCGGGAAGCGCGGGTTGGTATAGGGCTCAGTGAGGTATGCGGTATGCTCGCTCGACACGCCGTCGAAGAACTGTTTAAAGCCTGGCGCCGAGAGCAGCGCGTTGTTCGCGTAGCGGGTCTGGAGTTCTTCCAAGCGCGATTGGTCATCCAGCAGCGTGGGAAACAGATGGGCGCGGATGCCCAGCTTGCCGGCGGTCTGCAGCTTGTCGTAAACATCGTCGCGAATAAAGTCGCAACCCGGCATGGGCATGAGCGACATATCGCAGATTGAGGTGATGCCTTGCTCGGCCATACGCTTCATCTGGTCGGCGTAAGCGCTCGCGATGCGATCCTCGCCCAGCCACTCAAGACAGCGCGGCAGCAGCTGCATGGCCGCAGCCTCGTGAGCGATACCTGTGAGCTCGCCATTTGCATCTTTGTCGTAGCTGCCACCCGCCGGCGGCTCGCTGTCGCGCGTCACGCCGAGGACTTCGAGTGCGCGGCTGTTGAGCCACAGGGTATGCCCGTCGCCCGAATACATAACACAGGGGCGATCGGGGAAGGCGGCGTCGAGGGAAGCCTTGGTAGGGTGCTCGGGCGGATCCCAGCGGTAATCGCGCCAGCCCTGGGTCACGACCCAGGCGTCATCGGGCAAGCCTTGGGAAAACTTGAGCGCATGCTGCACCAGTGCCGCCTCTGACGTGCCCATATCCATGAGCATGTACGGCGAGGAACCGACCGAGGTATGGAAGAAGTGCAGGTGCGCATCATGGAAACCGGGGCAGATGAATTGCTCGCCGTAGTCGACCACCGGCGTGGCAGCAGGGGCGGCGGCAATCATGTCATCGGGCGCGCCGACCGCGACGATGCGATCGCCCGCACTGGCAATCGCCAGCTCGCGGGCGGTATCGATGCCGTCTTGCGCGGTAAAGACGTTCTTGGAGCGGATAATCCGATCGATATGTTGCATGGGCATCCCCATCTCTGGCAGGAAATTCAACACCCCCGAGTGTACTCCCCCGCCCTTGCAACAAAACCCCAAGCGGCAAACGGCAACTTTACCAGCCCTAGCGGCAGGTGGCATACTGGAGAGAGCCTGTACGATTTTGCGATCGAGCCAACAAGGAGCAAATCGACCATGACGAAGACCAAGGCACAGCAGATTATGGCGGCAACCGAGGTTCGCGCGGCAGACGACGTCACCGCGGCCATCCAGGATATCGCCGCCGAGTTTGAACCCTACATCATCAAGCAGCGCCGGCACTTCCATAAGCACCCGGAGCTGAGCCTTGCCGAGGAGCGCACGACTTCCGACATCGCCAACCAGCTCGACGCCATGAATATCCCCTACGAGCGTCCGCTCAAGACCGGCCTGGTGGCGACGCTCCGCGGCACCGCGCCCGATGCCTACCGCGAGGACGGCACGCCGCGCCGCCGTATCCTGCTGCGCGCCGATATCGACGCTCTGCCCGTCACCGAGCAGACCGGCGAGGAGTTCGCCAGCGTCAACGAGGGCTGCATGCACGCCTGCGGTCACGACTGCCATATCGCCATGATGCTCGGCACGCTGCAGATTCTGCGCCACATGACCGATGACATCCACGGCGAGATTCGCATCGTATTCCAGCCCAGCGAGGAAAACGGCCAGGGTGCCAAGCTCATGATCGGCACGGGCGTACTCGATGGCGTCGACGGCGCCTACGCCGCGCACATCTGGAGCGAGGTCGACGCCGGCACCGTAAGCTGCGAGCCCGGCCCACGCATGGCAAACACCGACTGGTTCCGCATCGACGTTCGCGGCACCTCGTGCCATGGCGCCATGCCCCAGCGCGGCCACGACGCCGTTATGGTTGCCGCCGAGATTGTCAACGCCCTGCAGACCATCGTCTCGCGCGAGATTAGCCCCTACGAACCCGCCGTCATCACCGTCGGCGAACTGCACGGCGGCACCGCGCGCAACGTTATCGCCGGCACGGCGTACCTCGCCGGCACGGTGCGCACCTATGGCGACAAGACGCATGAGGAGATGCCCGAGCTTATGCGCCGCATCGTGGAGCACACCGCAGCAGCACTAGGCGCCGAGGCCGAACTCACCGACTACACCATCGCCAACTACAAGGTCGAAAACGATGCCGCCTCGAGCGAGCGCTGCCGCCAAGCTGTGCTCAAGTGCCTGGGCCCCGCAGGCGAGGGCCATTACCGTGGCACGCTTTCGGGCGAGGACTTCTCGGAGTATCTGCGCCGCGTACCGGGCGTGCTCGCCTTTGTTGGCACGCGCAACCCCCAGATTGGCGCCACCTATGCCCAGCACTCCTGCTTCTATAAGATCGACGAGAGCGTGCTCGCCAAGGGCTCCATGGTAGCCGCTCAGTATGCCATCGACTTTTTGGCCGAGCCCACGCAAGAAGAGCTCGACGGCCCCACGATCGCCGCGGTTGCCGAGACCAATCCCGACCTGGCAGCCAAGCTGCGCTCTGCCAAGGCAACGGCCGCCGAGGCCCGCGACGCCGTGCACGACGCCATTGGCAATGCAAAGCACAACGGTGTGAAGAAC
>UQTD01000086.1 GCA_900543845.1 uncultured Collinsella sp. | reverse complement strand
GAAGAATAAAAACCGGCTGCTGCGCAGCATTGCCGCCATTCTTTGCCTTGCCCTGATGTTCCTCACCATGTCCGGCATGGCCATGGCGACAGGAGCCACCGCCGGAGCAGTCACGGCACCCGGCATAGGCATGGGCATGGCAACCGGCTGCGTGGCGCTCGCGCGCTCGAGTTCGACCGCGGTGCCATCGGGCTCCTCAACGCGTACACGCGTGAGGCCGCGGTCCTCCATCACATCGGCTATCTCGGCAAGTCTTTTGGAATCCATGCTCTAGCTCCTCGTATATCTACGCAGCGCGATGGCGGCGTTGTGACCGCCAAAGCCCAGGTTGGTCGAAAGCGCCCAGGTAAGGTCGGCGCGAACCGCGCGATTGGGCGTGTAATCAAGATCGCAGGCGGGATCGGGCGTGTGGTAATTAATGGTCGGAGGCACCACGCCCTGCTCGAGCGCCATGGCACAGGCCATGACCTCGATGGCGCCCGTGGCACCGATCATGTGGCCGGTCATCGACTTGGTCGACGAGACATGTGCGGCGCGCGCCGCGTCCTCGCCGAGCGCTCGTTTGATGCCCGCCGTCTCGGACGAATCGTTGAGCTTGGTCGAGGTGCCGTGGGCGTTGATGTAGAGGCCTTCGGAAGGCTTAACGTCGCCCTCGGCCACCGCCAGCGATATCGCACGGGCGATACCTGCCGCGTCCGGGTCGGGACTCGTGATGTGGTAGGCGTCATCGGTGTTGCCGTAGCCCACAACCTCGGCGTAAATGTGCGCACCGCGCGCCTGCGCATGTTCCATGCTCTCGAGTACCAGCACGCAGGCGCCCTCGCCCATCACAAAGCCGTCGCGGTCTGCATCGAACGGACGGCAGGCCGTCGCGGGATCGGGGTTGGTGGTCAATGCGCGGCAGGACGTAAAGCCCGCAACGGCATCGGGGATAATTGCAGCCTCGGCGCCGCCCGCGAGGATCGCGTCGGCATAGCCGTGCTTGATGGCGCGGAACGCCTCGCCCACCGCATGGGCCGAGGTTGCGCACGCGGTCACCACGGGCAGGGTCGGGCCCTTTGCCTTGTGGCGGATTGCGATATTGCCCGATGCCATGTTGGGGATCATCATCGCGATCATGTAAGGCGATGCGCGACGAGGCCCCCGATCGGCGATCGTGTGGACGTTGTCGACGAGCGTCTGCATGCCGCCCACGCCCGACCCCACGTAGACGCCCAGGCGCTCGCGATCGATGGCGCCTTCGACATCAAAGCCCGCATCGTGCATTGCCTCGTCCGAAGCCGCCATCGCAAACTGAACGCAGAGGTCCAGATGCTTGGCGTCACGCTTGCCAAAGTACTCGTTGCCGTCAAAGCCCTTGACCTCGGCCGCCACCTTGACGGCAAACGCATCGGTATCGAAGTGCGTAATCGGGCCGATGCCGCACGTGCCGGCGCACATGGCCGCCCAGGTGGCAAGCGCGGTGTTGCCGAGCGGCGACACGGCACCGATGCCGGTGATTGCAACTCTCTGTTCCATCATGGTCTCCTCATCCAAGCCGTTCTTCGGCCCTGATTTCTACATCGCCATTCCGCCGTCGACGCGTATGACTTCGCCCGTAATGTAGGCAGCCGCATCGCTCACTAAAAATCGCACCACACCGGCCACCTCTTCGGGCTGCGCCATACGCTTAAGGGGAATCTGCTCCTCGGTTGCCGCACGCACCTTTTCCGAGAGCTTTGCCGTCATATCTGTTTCGACAAACCCGGGGGCGACCGCGTTCACTCGTACGCCGCGGGGCGCAAGCTCGCGCGCAACTGCCTTGGTCAGACCGATGACGCCCGCCTTGGAGGCGGCGTAGTTGGCCTGCCCGGCATTGCCCATCAGGCCCACAACCGAGCTCATGTTGATGACGCAACCGCCGCGCTTGCGCATAAAGGTCTTGGTGAGCGCGCGCGTCGTATTGAACGTGCCCTTGAGATTGACATCGAGCACGCGGTCGAAGGCATCGTCACCCATGCGCATGAGCAGGCCATCGCGGGTGATGCCAGCGTTGTTGACGAGCGCCCAAATGGAGCCAAAGTCGTTGAGGACCGCTTCCACGCACGCGTTGACGGCAGCGGGGTCGGCCACGTCACATTGATATGAGCGCGCCGTGGCGCCAGCCGCCTCGCAGGCGTCGCACGTCTCGCGCGCCGCATCGACGCTGCCGGCATAGACGACGGCGATATCAAAGCCGTCCTCCGCCAGGCCCACGGCACAAGCGCGACCGATGCCGCGCGAGCCGCCCGTGACAAGCGCCACGCGACGTGAGTCGTTGCGCTCGAGCGCGCCGTTGTTCAAGTTGCCCATGTCATTCCTTTCGGGTTACAGCCCTGTGAACTATGCGAGCTCGTCGGCAATAGCTGCGACCTGCTCGACCGTTTCGCACGAATACACACGAACGTCGCTCAGCGTACGCTTGACCAGGCCCGACAGCGTTTTGCCGGGGCCGACCTCAATAAACGTGTCGATGCCTTGATCCTGCAGAGCATGCAGCGTGTCGACCCAGCGCACGGCATGACTCACCTGGTTGGCCAGCACCTCCGATGCCGCCTGCGGGTCGGCCGGATAAGGCGCCGCCGTCATATTTGCCATAACAGGAATGAGCAACGGGGACGGCGCGTGACCGGCCTCAATATATGCAGCAAGGCCACAGGTCGCCTCGGCCATATAGGGGCTATGGAATGCACCCGACACCGCGACCTTCATGGCCCGGCCACCAGCCCCTTTTACCAGGACGTCGAGGGTCTGCAACGCATCGGGCGCTCCGGCCACAACCGTCTGCTGCGGGCTGTTGTAGTTGACCGGCCAGCAGTCCTCGCCGGCCTTTTTTGCCAAGCCCTCGACCTGCGCCGCATCGAGTTTGATGACGGCGCGCATGCCGCCGGGGTGACGCTCAGCCGCCGTGGCCATCAATGCCGCGCGCTCACACACGAGCTCAAAGCCCGCTCTCGTATCGAATGCCCCCGCAAAGGTGAGTGCAGCGACCTCGCCCAGCGAGAATCCCGCACAGGAGGCAGGCACCACGCCGCGCTCGCGCAGGGCGACGGCGACAGCCAAGTCGTGCACGAACACGCAAGGCTGTGTGTTCTCGGTCTGCGAGAGCTCCTCCTTGGAGGCGCTCCGGCACTGCTCGCTGGTCCCCGGGCGCACCTCGTCGGCAATGGCGAACACCTCGGCAGCTGCCGGCGATGCTTCGATGAGGTCGACGCCCATCGCGGGATGCTGGGCACCCTGACCGGCAAACAGAAACGCTACGCTACCCATGCGGACGCACCCTTCAGGACATGCTCGGCGCCATCGACCAGATCGTCAACGATTTCGCGTGCGCTCTGGCGTTCGTTGACCATGCCGGCAATCTGTCCGCACAAATACGAACCCTCTTCGTAATTACCGTCCTTTGCAGCTTTACGAAGCGCGCCCGTGCCCATGGCCCCAAGCTCCTCGGGGCTTGCGCCCGCCGCCTCGTTCTTGGCATACGCGTTGGTGAAGGGGCTCTTGAGGGCGCGAACCGGATGTCCCGTCGAGCGACCGGTCGCACGCGTCGACGTGTCGCCTGCCTTGAGCACCAGCTCTTTGTACTGTTCGGATACGGTGCACTCGTTTGCGACCAGAAAGCGTGTTCCCACCTGGACGCCGGCAGCGCCGAGCATAAAGGCGGCCGCCACACCGCGACCATCGGCGATGCCGCCAGCCGCAACCACGGGAATATCGACCGCATCGACAACCTGCGGTACCAGTGCCATCGTCGAGGTCTCTCCAATATGGCCGCCTGATTCGGTGCCCTCGGCAACCACGGCAGTTGCTCCGCGACGCGCCACGAGACGCGCCAGCGCCACCGAAGCCACGACGGGTATGACCTTGATGCCTGCATCGTTCCAGGCCTTCATGTACTTGGTGGGATTGCCGGCGCCGGTCACCACAACGGGCACCCGCTCATCAATCACCACTTGTGCGACCTCGTCGACAAACGGGCTCATGAGCATAACGTTGACGCCAAAGGGCTTATCCGTCTTGGCGCGCAGCTCGTGAATCTGATCGCGCAGCCAGTTTGCGTCGGCATTCATGGCCGCGATAATGCCTAAGCCGCCCGCCTCGGACACGGCAGATGCCAGCGAGGCATCGGCAATCCAGGCCATGCCACCCTGGAACACGGGTTTTTCGATGCCGAGCAGATCGCAGAGAGGAGACTTGAGCATCACTACTTCTCCAATGCCGCCTCGACCGTATCGACGAACTCGCCGACCGTCTTGGGGTTCTCCTCGGTATCGAGCTCAATGCCAAACTCGTCCTCGACGGCAACGAGGATCTCGACGGTACCCAGGCTGTCGAGGCCAATCTCCTCGAGCGTGGACTCGGGCTTCATCTCGACATCGTCAAGGCCGGCGGTCTCTCGGATAACGTCGCAAACGCGCTCGAAGGTCTTCTGATCTGCCATGGTAGTTCTCCTTTGTTTGTGCCCCAGGGGCGTTTTCATTTCCTATGTGCAACTACTTCCAGCGAAGTAGATAGCCACCTACATCCAAGCCGGCGCCAAATCCGACCAGGGCGATGGTGTCGCCCGCGTGCAGCGCCCCGGTATTTGCCAGTCGATCGAGAGCAAGCGGAATACAGGCGCTCGAGATGTTGCCGGTTTCACGCAACGTTCGGACCACACGTTCATCCGGCACACCCAGGCGCTTGACCGCCTGGCTCAAGATTCGTTCGTTAGCCTGATGGAATACAAAGTGGTCGATGTCCTCGACCGCGATGCTCGCATCGCAGGCGAGCTTGTTGACCGTGTCGCAGATGGCATTGACGCCAAACTTGAAGACACGACGACCGTTCATGGAAAGCACGCTTTCGCGGTCCTGCGCCGTCTTATACGGCGAGAAGCCCGCCAATCCGGGGACGCGCAGTGTTTCGACGTCGGGCGACGTCGAAAGCTCAACAGCAAGGGGATTCTCTCCCCCAGCCCCTATGACCGCAGCGCCCGCGCCATCGCCAAAGAGCACGCACGTGGCACGGTCGGCCCAATCGAGCGCGCGCGTCATCTGCTCGGCGGCTACGACCAGCACGTGCTTGGCGCGACCGCGGGCGATATAGCCCTCGGCGACATCGAGCGCAAATACGAAGCCGGCACAAGCCGCCGAAACGTCGAAGGCAGGGCACGTCGCGCCCAGTTGTTCAGCAACGGCACACGCCTCAGCGGGAACAAGGTGGTCACCCGTCGTCGTCGAGCAGACGATCAGATCCAGCTGGCTCGCGTCGATTCCGGACAACTGGAGTGCCCGCTCGCTCGCCGCTACGGCAAGGTCGTCAAGTGACTCGGTGGTGCAGACGTGGCGGCTCTTGATACCGGTGCGGGTAAAAATCCACTCATCCGAGGTATCGAGGAACTCGGACAGCTCGTCATTGGAAACACTGCGCTCAGGAAGCGCCGAGCCTGTTCCAAGAATCGTGAAACCCATCACTAACCTCCTTTGAGTTGTTGACGTGTTTACATCGACCAAGAGAGGATAGCGCATTTCAGTCGTTGTTGACGTGTTAACATTAAATTGTCCAAATGCGACAAAGGCTTCACATTGTGTCTGTCTCACGACACCATTGCGTTATTCACTTATTCATTAAGGAGGTAGCAGCCGCTATGGATGCCAAATTAACGATAGTCGACGTAACCGGATCGACCAACGACGACCTGCTCGAAGCAGGAAAACAGGGAGCGCCGCACGGCACAGGACTTGCCGCCCGGGCTCAGACAGCAGGACGCGGCCGGCGCGGCCACAAATGGGATTCAACCGCTGGCAACCTATTGCTTTCGATTGTCCTGCGTCCTTGCGTTAATCCTGCAAAGTACTCTGGTCTTGCCGCCGTCAGCGGCCTAGCGGTGCTCGAGGCGCTCGAGGCGCAAGGTCTTGCAAACGAGATCGGCCTCAAATGGCCCAATGACCTGGTCGCGCGAGGACGCAAACTCGGCGGCATTCTGGTCGAGGCCGCACGCGATAACGAAGGCAACCCCTTTGCGGTCTGTGGCATCGGCGTCAACGTGAACTATGTGCCCGCGGAGGTTCCCGATGGCGGCCTGCCGGCAATCGGCCTGTCAGACCTCAATGAGAACGTTCCCGCCGTCGATATGTTACTCAAGGAGGTCTATCACACCGTCGTAAACGCTGTGGACGCGTGGGCAGATCTGCTCAACGCCATGGAAGAAGACGCAGGACCGCTCGCACCCGTCCACGGCGAATATGTCGCTCACCTCAATTGGATTGGAGAGCGCGTTACCGCTCGATCCCCCGCTGGGGACGAGCTGGCGCGTGGCATCTTTCAAACGGTCGATGACTTTGGTCGCGCGTGCATCGAGACAGAAGACGACTTGCGATCCTTCCATTTTGAGGAGGCATCGCTGCGCCCCATGGGCAAATAAGAGGCTTATAGGACAAAATGTGTGTCCCGATAGAACATCCGTTTCCATCCATTAA
>UQTD01000085.1 GCA_900543845.1 uncultured Collinsella sp. | reverse complement strand
GATTTCCGGCGCGGCCCGCTTGGTATCGCGCTTAGATTCGCAAAGTTGCGGCAGCCAGCGGCCTACTTTGCGTCGTAGGCCTCGGCGTCCCACCAGTCGAGCTGGGCAATGTTGTCGCGGATGTGCTGGCAGCTCTTGTGGAAGCCCTCGAGCTCGTACTCGGACAGGTCGAGCGTGTAGACCTCCTCGACGCCCTCGGCGCCGATCACGCACGGCAGGGATGTGAAGATGCCCTCCTCGCCATACTGGCCGGTCATAAGCGTGGAGGCGGAAAGCACGGCGTGCTCGTTGTGAAGCACGGCGGCGCAGACGCGCGCGGCGGAGTTGGCGACGGCGTACTCGGTGCACTGCTTGCCCTGGTAGGTCACATAGCCGCCCTTGCGCGCGAGCTCCTCGACCTCCATGTGGTCAAAGGCGTACTTGTCGGGGTTTTCGGCCTGAAGCTCGTTGAGGCTCTTGCCGGCGATGGTCGCGGCCTTAAAGGCGGCAAGCTGGCTAAAGCCGTGCTCGCCGATCATGTAGGCGTCGATGGACTTGGGGCTCACGCCGACCTTCTTGGAGATCTCGGTGCGCAGGCGGGCGGAGTCCAGGCCGCAGCCCGAGCCGATGATCTTCTTGGGATCGTAGCCGGTCAGGTGCCACAGCTCGGTGCACACGACGTCGCAGGGGTTGGAGATGCTCACGAAGATGCCGTCAAAGCCGGCGTCGACGATGCGTTTGGCAAAGGTGCGGGCGGCGTCGGTGGTAAAGAACAGCTCGCCGTCGCGGTTGCCGGCGGCCAGCGCGACCTTGCCGGCGGCGTTGACGATGACGTCGCAGCAGGCCAGCTCCTCGTAGTGGTCGTAGCAGTTGACGATCTTGGTGTTATACGGGACAAACGAAAGGGAGTCGCGCAGGTCCTGGACCTCGGACGTCACCTTGGCCTCGTTGATATCACACAGGTACAGCTCGTCGGCAATGCCCTGCATAAGCAGGCTGTTGGCGACATGTGCTCCTACGTGGCCCTGGCCGACCACACCGATCTTACGCGTCTGGTACATTATATGTATCCTTTCGGCCGAGTTTTTCGCGTCGAACCATTGTAGCGTCCTGCCGTCACTTTGCTAGGCTAAAGCGAAGTAGTTTTTTGGGACATGCCTTAATCTCTACTTTTGGAGCGATTTGGGCCGCTGACGGCATCGCTGGGCGATGTGCTCGCGCGGATGGGGCCGCTCGTTGTACCATAGCTGCAACTGACTCGTAAGGAGCATCCATGCCCATTCGCATCCCCGACGCCCTCCCTGCCGCCGCGCAGCTCGAGAGCGAGAACATCTTTGTCATGACCGAGTACCGCGCGTTGCACCAGGACATCCGTCCGCTGCGCGTGCTCATCCTCAACCTCATGCCCACCAAGATCGCCACCGAGACGCAAATCATGCGCAAGCTCTCCAATACGCCGCTGCAGGTGGAGGTGGACCTGCTGCACACCAAGACGCACGAGGCCACGCACGTAAGCGCCGGCCACCTGGAGACGTTCTACCGCACGTTCGACGACATCCGCGATATCCACTACGACGGCCTGATTATCACGGGCGCGCCGGTGGAGCAGATGCCGTTCGAGGAGGTCGACTACTGGCCCGAGCTCTGCCAGATCATGGATTGGTCCACCACGCACGTGCACTCTACGCTGCACATTTGTTGGGGGGCGCAGGCGGGCCTGTATCACCACTACGGTATTCAGAAGCACGACCTGCCGGCAAAGGCGAGCGGCGTCTTTGAGCATTATCTGGTGAAGCCGCAAAGCCCGCTGGTTCGCGGCTTTGACGACCGTTTCTATGCCGTGCATTCGCGCAACACCGATGTACGCCGCGAGGACGTGGAGGCCGAGCCGCAGCTTGAGGTCGTGGCCGTGTCCGACGAGGTTGGTCTGTACATCGTCAAGTCGACCGACAGCCGCCGCTTCTTTGTCTTTGGCCATCCCGAGTACGACACCGACACGTTGCGCCTGGAGTACGAGCGCGACGTGAAGCGCGGGCTCAACCCCCAGGTGCCGGCGCATTACTTCCCAGGTGACGACCCCACCGCCGAGCCGCGCAACGTCTGGCGCAGCCAGGCTCAGTTGCTCTACACCAACTGGCTCAACTACTACGTCTACCAGACCACGCCCTACGACCTAGCCCGCGCCGGCGAGGAGCACTAGGCTGCCGGGAGGTACGCTGGCATTTAGGCGCTGACGATGCTGGGCAGTGGCAGGTCGTGGGCATCGGTGGGGATGTGGTCGACACGCTGCTCGTCAAAGGCGATGCCGATGATTTGGCATGCGGGCGAGAGCGTGGGCAGGTAGCGGTCATAGCAGCCGCCGCCGTAGCCCAGGCGCGCGCCGGTGCGGTCGAAAGCCACGAGCGGCACGACAACCATGTCGAGCTCGGCGGCGGGCACGATGGGGAAGTGGTCGCTGTCGACGTCCGTGGCTGCGAAGGCCCGCGTGGGGTGGGCGATAAACGGGGCCTCGGATGCATCGCCGGCAGAGACTGCCCGCATGCACATGCGCTGGCCACAAGCCATGGCGTCTGTTGCCGAGAACATGCACGGATAGGCCACGCGCCAGCCGCGTTTGGCGGCCGCAGCGGCAAACGCGGCGGGGTCGACCTCGGAACCCATGGCGGCATAGACGGCAACGGTGCGCGGCGCCGCGGCATCCAAGCGATCCAGCAGCTCAACAAGCCGCGCGCATACAACAGCAGACTTCGCCGCCCGCACATCCAAATCAATAGCATTGCGCCGGGCAATCACCGCCCGCCGCAACTCAGCCTTATCCATCCCAGTCTCATCTCCCAAACCTGCCAAAAAGGGACAGGTTTATTTTGGCAGGTTTTATCTGGGCAAACGCGATATGGGCAGTAAAGTCACCGCAAATATGCCTGTGAACTGCGCCCTTTGTGGTTGTTTGGGCCTGTGCGTTAATGCTATAACGCCGCAGCGATCGCCTCAGTCACAAACTTATTGAGTGACTCACCCTTCTTTGCCGCTGCCAGCGCTGCTTGCTTGTGGAGCTCAGAGCCCGTTCTTACGTTGAACGAGCCCTTAAAAGCCCGCTCGGGCTCCTTGCCCTTCTCGGCGCAAAACTCAAGGTAATCGTCGACGGCGTCGTGGAAGCATTGCTCCACTTCTTCAGCCGTGGAGCCTTCAAATACGATTGCGTCCCTAATGCCGGTGACCATACCTGTTAGCACATGCTGTTCGGCATCGAACTCGACTGGGGCGAAATAGCCCTTGTATGCCAAAACGTTACTCATGACTACCTCCGACATCTTGCAGAAATCGAACGATGTTTCGAATGGTCCCCGCTGTCAATTCGTCAGATGGATGTGGCGCGTGCATTACGAACATCCTGCCATCTGATGGCCTGTAGAAGCGAACGCGCGATCCGGATGTCTTGCCTTTGTTGTCCATTTCAAAGCCATATGAAGCCACGACTTTTAAAAAATCGGCATACCGATACGTCGAAGGGCAGCTAAGCAGTTGGGCGATGAGTTTATCGGTCCGCGTCATCCCGCCTCACATTCTGCAACTATATCCTAGTTGCAATTTCAGTCCGATGCAAGCATCCCTACTATAGAACATGTGTACGTATAGAACAAGTGTTCGAACCAACACAAAGGCACCTGTGAACTGCGCCTCTTTGCGGTGGTTTGGGCTGAATGTTGCGCAACAAGGGCTGCATTTTTGGGTTTACCTTCATGGTGGAAGGAATGAACCGAAAGGAGCCCGCCATGTTTTGTCGCTCGTGTGGCACGCCGCTTGTCGACGACGCCCTCTTTTGCCCCGTATGCGGCGCGCCCGTAGCACCCGACCAGGTCGCGGCCACGCAGCAACCCCAGCCTGCCGCCGCATCCGCTCCTCAGCAATACATGCCCGCGCAGCAGCCCGTGCGGCGCAAACGTTCCAAGAGGCCCCTCATCGCTCTCGCCGCGGTGCTTGCCGTGGCGGCGGGTGTCGGCGGGGGAGCGCTGTTCTACTTCACCCAGGTCGCGACCACCCCAATCGACGAGAAGACCTTCCCGGACAGCGGCATGCGTGCGCTTGTCTCGACCAAGTACGACACTAACGGTGACGGCCGCATCTCGCGCGACGAGGCCAAGGCGGTGACGTCGATCGAGCTGGACGGCGTTACGTCAACGCAGGGTCTGGGCAAGGTGTTCCCCAACGTTACCAGTGTGGAATACGGTGGGGACAAACTCGTCAACCTGGACCTCTCGGGTTGCGGCGACCTTAAGACCGTCGAGCTTAACTCGGCGAGCAACGTCACCGTCGTTAACCTGGACGGCTGCGACAACATCGAGAAGCTCGACCTTTCAAATGCCGGGGAGCTCAAAAGCGTCGATCTTTCGGGTAAAAAGAAGCTCGCCACGTTGGCACTGCCGCAGGATACGAAGATCACCGGCGTTAAGGACACGCAGCTCGACGAACTGTGGCTGCCGATGTCCTATGAAGGCACCGATAAATCGGACCAGTACGGCGGTATCTACGAGATCGAGCGTGACGAGAACGGTTACGTCACGGGCTTCACATCTGCCGTCAAGCAAGGTGGCGGCGTAAGCTACAGCGTCGAGCACGATGAGTCGCATCGCATTTCGGAGATTGAGGAAGATCTGGCGGGCGGTTACGAGAACGTCAACACGTTTACGTACGACGCCGACGGTAACGTCACGCGCATCGACTGCGATGCCGACATGAGCGATTCGTCGAGCACCACGACGTTTACCTACGACGCGGATGGAAACCTGATCAACAAGACGACCCATGCGGGTTACGGCGAGAGCGCGAGCACGTATATTTATCAGAACGGCAACATGGTGACCAACACCGATACCAGCCCGGCCAATCCTCGGACGGTCGTGTATTCGTACGGATACGACAAGGATCGCGTGACGTCCTTTACGCTGGACTGCCAGGGCGACACGGTGGGAACTATGTGGACGATTACCGCGGGCTACGAGTATGACAAGGACGGCAACATTTCGCGTATCTCGCCTGTGGCATACGACTCGCACGGCAACGACTACGGCTCGCTGAGCTCGTATGCAGCGGTGGATTATTCGTACAACGACGGCAAGCTCGACAGGATCGATTCAGAGCGCGGCGGCTATGCGGAGTTTTACTACGACGACCACGGCAACCTGACGTCGGTCGACGAGTATGCCGGCCGCGGTTCGGATGCCGAGTTTGAGTTTGAGCACGAGGTCGAGTACCAGCGCTACTTCTGCAACAAGCACGAGAAGAACAAGCCGGAGGAGTGGATTCGTCTGGATGCAGAGTACGACGTCGACCAGGGTAGCTGGAGCAACGACTCCGATTATGGTCGCGAATGCTTTGCAAGGATGTACAAGCTCGATCCGTTAGGGGCCAGGCTGAACCCGTTTATCAAGTAGCGGCCCACTCGCAAACCACCACAAAGGTGCCTGTCCCCTTTGTGGTGGTTTTGCTTAGCTGTGGCTAGGCCAGCAGGTCGACGACGTTGAAGCCGGCGTTGCTCTTGGCGATGACGTCTCGGCCGCCAAAGACGCAGGTTGGCGACTCGGCCGCAATGCGCGTCACGTCGGCGCCGAGCGAGCGAAGCTCACCGGGTGTGGCGGCGAGCATCTGGGCGCGGCGCTCCTCGCGTGCATGCGGATCGAGCCCGGCCAGGTAGGTCGTGTTGCGGCGCTTGGTGAGCGCGTACGGCTTCACCGGCGCGTCCATACCGCTCACGCAGCTCACGATAAAGCCCTCAAAGGCGGCCTCGTCGGGCTCAAAGCTGCCGAGCCATTCGCCCGCGCGCGCCACGCGCTCAATCGAGGGGTCGATTGCCGGGTCGCGGTAGGTGTAGAACGCCGTCTGACGCTCGCCGGCCGCGCGGAATCCGCAACCGTACGCACCACCCTTCACGCGGATCTCGTTCCACAGGTAGTCGTAGGAGAGCGCGTTGGCGGCAACCGCCCAGGCGCCCGTCACGTCGATGCCCAGACGACGCGGGTCGCACGCGCTTGCCGCAAAGCAGATGTCGCTGGGGATGACAAAGGCCTCGTGGCGGTCGCGCGGCGTCGGCACCACGAGCGCGTTGCGGCCGGCATCGGTGCCATGGCCCGCGCCCAGCCCCAGGTCGCCTGCAGCGGCCCAGTACGCGTCAAAGTCCTCATCGCTGCCGGTAAAGCTCGCCATGCAGCCATCGGCCACAAAGATGCGCTCCGCCAGCTCGGCAAGCTTGGCACGCAGGCCGTCTAGGCGCTCGTCAAAGTGCTCGAGCAGATCGCGCAGGAACAGATAGAAGTCCACGCCCGAAAGCTGTTCGCGCACTACGGCCGAAGGCGAGCTGTAACTCATCGCGCGATCGAGCGCCGCCGAGTGTCCGTTGTTGATAAAGCCCTGCTCAAGCCCAATGCGAATCTGCGTGAGCACGTCGCGCACGCGGTCGGCGTCGGCATCGAGCAACAGCGTGCTCGACCACACCTCGCGCGGCAGGCTTGCCAGCGCGTCGATCTTTTCGGACAGGGCGCCGGCGCTCACCAGCAGGTAGGGGCGCACGCCGTCCACGTCGGGCTGCGTCATGACCTCGGTCGTAAAGCTCAAAAAGCCGAGCTTGCCGGCAAGCAAGTTGTCGAGCTCCTCGGCCGAGTGCTCGCGCGTGGGCAGCTGCTTGAGCAGGCGGCAGAGCAGCGTCACGTAGGGCAGGTCCTCAAATGCGACGCAGCTCAGGTCGAAATACTGCATGGCGTAGGCCAGGCGGTTGGTGGGGATGCCGTGGCGCAGGCAGGGGATGGGCGCAGTCGTGTCCACAACGAGCGGTGGCTCGGGGCGCGCCTCGCCAATGTCGGACACGCGCAGGCGCGGCAGCGTGGCCTTGTCCTCGGGCGTGTCCTCG
>UQTD01000084.1 GCA_900543845.1 uncultured Collinsella sp. | reverse complement strand
AAGCGGTCGGCGGGGCCATTGTGGCTCTTGACAGCGGATTGGGTCATATGAGCGAAAACCAAGATGGCGAGGCGAGGCGCGAACCCCAAGGCGAGAACATCGGCATCATCGCCCAGACCAGCGAGGGCGTCACACCCGCAGTCATCTCGATCATCCGCAGCAAGGTAACGGCCGAAGGAGATACAGCGGCAATCTTTGCCCGTGCCATGAGCGCTGACGGCAAGACAATCGGCACCATCAAGATTGAGAACGCCGCCATCCAGACGCCCGAAGGCGGCAAGGTCATTGACTATCGCAAGCTCCGTGACGGCATCTACGAGGCAGGCCAAGCCATCGGCACGGGCGACGCCACGGTCGACTCCCTCTATATCAAAGCAGTCGCCAAAAGTACGACCATCGCACCTCCCGAGGTAGCCAAGCCGGAAGACCCCAAGCCCGACGAGACCAAGCCCGCAGAAAGCAAGCCCGCGGAGTCCAAGCAGAACCCCAAGCCTGAGGGCTCAAAGCCGACCAAGGCCGTTGCGGCTTCAACCACGAAAGCCAAGACTACCGGCGTGCTCGCGGCAACCGGCGACACCTCGAGTGCGGCCATCGTGGCAACCGTCCTTGCGGGAACAGCCGCTATCGCCGCAGGCACCATGGCGAGCCGTAAGCGTTCTTAGACGCCTCTGCGCACATGGCAGCTCCCGCGAAGGCCCCGAGCCCCAGCACCGTTTAACAACGCCACCGCCGAGCTCCCCTCCGGCGGTGGCGTTTTCCATATGCGTCCGCAGGGGATGCACGAGATTGTCTTTGGTCTAGCCCAACCGGCATACGCTGGCGTGCGACAATTGGGGCTGCCGATATCACAACACTGAGAGAAGCCCGTCATGGAAGCGCATCAAAAGCAGATAACCGTTTATTCGAATCATACGGAAAGCGCGCCTGTCATCTACCTTCCTGTGGTCGTGGGCGACGGCAGCGAGGTTTATAAGTGTTGCCGAGAGCTCGACTGTCCGCCATTCACCCTCGTCGCCATTAGCGGGCTCGATTGGAATCGCGAGCTGAGCCCTTGGGCATGCGACGGGACCGTACGCGATGCCGAGCCTTTCGGCGGCCAAGCTGCCGGTTTTCTTGATTATCTGCTGACTCAGATAATCCCCCAGGTGGAGTCGTCGCTTCCTCAGCCGCCCACCTGGCGCGGCATTGCCGGCTACTCACTGGCAGGCCTCTTTTCGCTTTGGGCTCTCTGGCAAACCGACGCCTTTGACCGCGCCGCGAGCGCATCGGGGTCGCTATGGTTTCCCGACTTTGTCGACCGTGCCAGCACGGCCCCTTTTGCCGGCAGCCCGCAAGCCGTCTACCTGTCACTCGGCAAAAAAGAAACCAAGACGCCCAACCGCATGATGAGGCACGTACTCGACGACACGCGCGCCATGGAAAAACTGCTCGGCGAACGTGGTATTCCCACGACGCTGGAGCTCAACCCCGGCAATCACTTTGCCCAAACTGACCTGCGCATGGCGCGCGGCATCCACTGGATACTGACGCATTAAAAATGGTGCCCACGCGCATATACGCATGGGCACCATATCTTGTTTTAGCTGAACGCAGCTGCTACTCAGCAGCCTCTTCGAGTTCCGAGACATCAAACTCAAAATCATTACCCGGCAGAATCGCGTTGAGCACGATACCCACCAGCGAGCCCACGGCAAGGCCGGAAAGCGAAATCGTCACGCCGCCCAGCTCCAGCACGATGGCACCGGCGGTGCTATAGGCAATGCCGAGCGATAGCACGAGTACCAGAGCGGCCACAAGCACGTTGCGGTTGTTCTGGAAATCGACCTGGTTCTCGATGAGGTTGCGTACGCCCACGGCACTGATCATGCCATAGAGCACAAGCGACACGCCGCCGATAACGCATGCCGGCATGGCGGCGATTACGGCAGCGAACTTGGGGCAGAACGAAAGCACGATGGCACAGCACGCGGCAATGCGAATCACGCGCGGGTCGAACACACGCGTCAGGGCAAGCACGCCGGTGTTCTCGCCATACGTGGTGTTGGCCGGAGCGCCAAAGAGCGAAGCCAGAATCGTGGCAAGACCATCACCGAGCAGTGTGCGGTGCAGGCCGGGGTCGGCGATGTAGTTACGCTCGCAAGTGGAGCCGATAGCGGAGATGTCACCGATATGCTCGATCATGGTCGCAAAGGCCAGCGGCATGATGGTGATGATGGCCGTCGTGGCAAGACCGCTATCGAACTGCGGCCCAAAGAGCGAAAACACGGTGTTATCCCACACGATGGGCAAACCAACCCAGGGAGCGGCTGCGACGCCAGAAAAGTCGACCTCGCCCAGCGCAGTCGCAACGGCATAGCTCACCGCAACGCCCAGCAGGATCGGCACGATCTTGACCATGCCGCGGCCCCAGATGTTGCAGATGACGATCACTGCCACGGCGATAACGGCGACGAACCAATTGGTCTGGCAGTTGGCAATGGCGGAGCTTGCCAGGATCAGACCGATGGAAATGACGATAGGGCCAGTCACCACCGGCGGGAAGAAGCGCATAACGCGCTTGGCGCCAAAGGCGCGGAACAGGGCCGCCAGCACCGGATAGAGCAGGCCGGCACAAGCTACGCCCAGACAGGCGTAAGGCAAAAGCTCGGTCTCGCCGTTGGGCGCGATTGCGGCATAACCGGCAATAAAGGCAAACGATGAGCCCAAAAATGCCGGCACCTTACCGCGCGACAGGAAGTGGAACAGCAGCGTTCCCAAGCCGGCAAACAAAAGCGTCGCCGAAACCGAGAGACCGGTGAGCACGGGCACCAGCACGGTGGCGCCAAACATGGCAAACAGGTGCTGCAGACCGAGCAGGAACATGCGCGGGCGGCCAAGCGACGATGCATCGTAGATGGCATCGGTGACGGCGGGCGTCGAGGATTGGGACATGGATGTCCTTTCGAATGGAAGGGCGATCGGGCATATCGGATAACCTGCCCGAACGATACGATCCGAACCATTGTACGCGATACGCCATGTCTCGCACGCGCCGTCACCTGCGAACGTTACCGCTATTTCCAAACGCGCTCGGCAATACGCTTGACCAGCGCGATCTTTGCCCATTGCTCGTCCTCGGTCAGCTTGTTGCCAATCTCGCAGCTGGCAAAGCCACACTGGGGTGACAGGTACAGGTTCTCGAGCGGCACGTACTTTGCGGCTTCGCGGATGCGCTCGACGATAACATCCTCGTCCTCGAGCTCTGCCGCCTTAGTGGTTACCAAGCCCAGCACGACCTTCTTGCCCGGGGCAACGTACTTGAGCGGCTCAAAACCACCGGCGCGCGGTGTGTCGAACTCCAGATAGAACGCATCGACATTCTCATGCGCAAACAGGTACGGCGCGATGGGGTCATAGCCGCCCTCAAAAGCGTAGGTGGAGTGGTAGTTGCCGCGGCACACATGCGTGTTGATGACCAGATCGTCGGGCTTGCCCGCGATGGCGGCATTGTTGAGCGCCACGCCCAGCTCGCTTACCTTTTGCAGGTCGACCGGGCTCATGCCGGTTTTGGCGACAAAGTCGGTATCGCAATAGATGCCCCAGGTGCAGTCATCAAACTGGATGTTGCGGCAGCCTGCTGCGTACAAGTCGGCGATCACCGTGCGATAAGCGGCTGCAATGGCGCCGGCAAGTTCCTCATCGGTCTTATAGACAGCGCGCAGGCTCTCCTGCTGGCCGTCGCAGCGATCGAGCGTGACCTCAGAGAACGTCTGGATAGGCGCCGGGATGGTCTGGCGTGCAACGTGGCCCTCGCCCTCAAGTGCCTTGACAAACTTAAAGTGCTCGACGAAGGGGTGGTTCTCGCCGCTGATAGGGCCGGTCACCACGGCGGTATCGGCCGTAGTCTCCTCGCCGTGGAACATATAGCCCGTACGCGAGGTACGGCGTTCAATGCCGTTGAGCCCCCACATAAAGTCGAGGTGCCAGTAGCTGCGGCGGAACTCGCCATCGGTGATAACCTGCAGGCCGGCAGCCTTCTGCTTGGCCACTAAGTCGCGGATGGCCTCGTCCTCGACGGCCTTAAGGCCGGAAGCGTCGAGTTTACCCGCGACATAGGCGGCACGGGCGTCCTTTACAGCCTGCGGACGAAGAAAGCTGCCGACGATATCGGCGCGAAACGGCGCGTTCGGTTGAATCGAAGTGCTCATAGATATCTCCCTTTGCATTGGTGCTTTACTGGGACAGAGTATGAGCGCTCATATGGCCATCGTAAAATATATGTTTATAACAGTTTGATATAGATGCTTCCTATATCAGTTTGGACTGCCATAAAGAGATTTGACCCGTGCAGAATGCAGCAGGCTAGATGTGCTGACGAATCGCGTCGATATAGGCCTGCCCGTAGCGCGTAAGTGTCGTGTTCTTGCGCGTGATAATGCCAATCTCCATGTACTCGTCTACATCGAGCGGAATCGAGATAATACCGGGGCCGTTAAGTTCATGGCTGATCACGCCCGAACACACCGTGTAGCCGTTAAGGCCCATGGCCAGGTTGAACAGCGTCGCACGATCACGCACGCGGATATTCTTGCGGCGCTCAAAGGTCGAGGTCAGTTCCTCGGAATAGTAAAACGAGTTGTAGCTGCCCTGCTCGTAGGACAAAAACGGATAGTCCTCGAGATCTTCGAGCGTCACGCTGGCGCGGTCCGCCAGTGGATGGTCGGCGCATACAAAGACATGCGGCGCGGCGCAGAAGAGTCCCTCGAATACGAGCTCGTTGGCGGCGAGCATGCGCTCGATGACCTCACGATTGTGCTCCGACAGATACAGGATGCCGAGCTCGCTTTTCATATGCGCGACGTCCTCGATAATCTCGTGAGTCTGTTCCTCGCGCAGGGTAAAGTCGTAACGCGCGGCATCGAACTCACGGATCACATCGACAAACGCATTAACGGCAAAGGAATAATGCTGGCAGCTCACACTAAAGTGCGGCACCTGCTCGGACGCGCCCTTGTACTTGCCTTCGAGCAGATCGGCCTGGTCGAGCACCTGTCGAGCGTAGCCCAAGAAGGTCTCGCCCTCCTCGGACACAATGACGCCCTTGTTGGTGCGCTCAAAGATGTGCACACCCATCTCGTTTTCGAGATCGCGGATCGACGCGGTAATCGAAGGCTGCGACACAAAGAGTCGGCGCGAGGCCTCGGTGATGCTGCCGCATTCGGCAACTTTGACGACATATCTGAGCTGCTGGAGCTTCATGGCTGTCTCCTTAGCTGTTCGCGAGATTCGCGTCGGCCGCACCCTCCTGGCGCATAAACGGCGGCATCTCCCCCGTCGCGGCGCAGGCGGCAATCTGATGCAGGGCCCCGGCGACCGCATCATCTGCCGCAGCGCCAATATGCCAGCGCGCGGCAGCCGTGACGGCCTCGTTGGCATTGGCGACTGCAACGGAGTTGGGAACGGCATCGATCATGGGCAGGTCGTTATCGGAATCGCCGAATACGGCCACCTCGTCGGGCGTCAGGCCCAAAGCGCGCGCCAACTCCAGCGCAGCGCAGCCCTTGTCCCAACCGGCCGGAAGGATGTCAAACAGGCGCACACGGTTGTTGGGAAACACAAGCGAGAGTTCCGGCACCTCAGCGGCAACGCGCTCGCGTAGCTCCGCGAGCTCCTCACGCGAACGGGCACTCCAGATATTCGCCTTGAACACCGGCACGTCATCGACGACGGGACGGCATGGGGCTTCTTCGCCTTTGAGCCATGCGTTGCCGCCCGACTCCATGGCGCGACGAACGCGCTCGGGATCACTCGTCACGCAATAGGCATCGTTGCCCCAAAAGTCATCGCCCAGGCTGTAGACCTTCAGATAGGTATCGTCGGTCTCTTGCTCAAGATAGTCAGCAAGACGCATGAGGGCACCGTTGTCGCTCGCACGGGAGGCAACAACCTCGCCGTCGACAAACATCACCTGGCCGTTACAGAACGCGCCAGTCGAAAAACACTCGGAACGATTTTTGAACATCCAGCCCATCGCGGACGGCTGGCGACCCGAAACCGGGCCAAAATGCAGACCCGCCGCCTGCATGGCATGAATGCCCTCGATGGCGTAGTCGCTGGCTCCGTCATGCCCGGCAGGAATCAGCGTATCGTCCATATCGGTCAGCACAAGTTTAATCATAAGGCCCCCATTCGTATCGGTCCTACCTATTGTAACGACCAGCCAAAATAAACCTGTCCCTTTTTGGCAGGTGCGCTAGTATAGGGAACAACAGATTCGATGCGGGAGTGCCGGCGGTGCAAACCACAAGGCTGAGAGGGCATGGGGCCCAATCCTTTGAACCTGTCAGTTAATGCTGGCGTAGGGAGCATGCCGCCTTTACAGGGGCGCTGTCTATGCACAGCGCCCCTTTTCTATGCCAAGGAGGCATGTGCAGTGATTGATTCGGAACAGCTTAAGCAACATATGGTCAAGGCCGTGGATGAGATTCGCGCTACCAATCCGATGGCCGGCTCCATCACCAACACGGTGACGATCGACTTTGTCGCCAATGCGCAGCTCGCCGTGGGCGGTTCGGCCGCCATGGTCTATCTGCCCGACGAGGGCGAGGCACTCGTTGCCGGCGGCGGCGCCATCTATCTCAATATGGGCACGCTCTTCCCCATCTACGAGCAGACGATTCCCCGCGCGGCCAAGGCGGCACACGACGCCGGCAAGCCCTGGGTGCTCGATCCGGTGGGCCTGGGCATCGGCAGCCTGCGCACCCAGCTGGTAAACGAGCTCAAGCAGTACAAGCCCGCCATCGTACGCGGCAACGCCTCCGAGATCATCGCGCTCGCCGGCCTGTGGGGTCTTGAGGGCGAGGCGGCTGATCTGAGCCGCGTGCGCGGCGTCGATACCACCGACACGGTCGACGCCGCCCGCGATGCTGCCGTGGCGCTCGCTCGCTACACCGGCGGCGCCG
>UQTD01000083.1 GCA_900543845.1 uncultured Collinsella sp. | reverse complement strand
TACGATATCGTTTGTCTTCTTTGTCTCTACAAGATTGCAGACATCGTTTAAGAACTTTCCGATGTTTGCGCCGATCATCGTATACGGAATCTCGGTAATCACCAGGCGTTCCTTTCCGCCTTTGACCTGCTCGATCTCGACCTTGGCGCGCTTCGCGGCCGCATGCTCGGCAGCCTTGGCGACGTCACCATTAGAGGCGGCGGGCTCTAGGGCCGCCGCAGCACCCGCGAGCGAGATCCAGCGCGAGGCCTCGGCAGACGAAAGCGCTGCCGCCATGGTGCCGGCGCCGTAGGTCACATCGAGCTTGGGCAGAGACTCCCCCGCGCGGGCGGCTGCAACAAGGTCGCCCTCAAACCCCTCCGGGATAAAGAACACGCAGTCGGCGCTACCTTTGGCGCTGTTGCTCTTGGATAGCGCGTCCGCAAGGTCGTAGGTGTCGCCGCCGACGCCCGTGACCAGCTCAAAACGAGAACCCAAATGCTTGGTAAGCGCACGCGAAAGGTCGCTGTCGTCGCGGTCGACCACGATCACGTTGGCATCGTAGGGCTTGTACTCGGTGAGCTGCGACGAGTTCCAGCTCACCGATGCCGCGATGAATACGCCCATGAGCGAGATGAACACCGTATAGATGAGCAGGTAGAACGGGTGCGCCAGCGCCATGCGAAGCGCGGTCTTAAAGGTGCTCATAGCGGCTCCTTCCAAAGATCAGCGTGGCGGCGGCAACGAACAGCAACGCCATAAGGACCAGCGCACCGGCGCGAACGGCAAAGGGGCCCAGGTCCTCAAAGAAATACAGACGGTTGAACATGTCGCAGATAAGCTTGACGGGATTGAGCCAGCACTCGGCCGGGCAGGCGCGGGCGACATCGTCGGCAAGCGCCATCGCCGGCTCGCCGTAGAGGCCGGCGAACAGGGCGCACGTGGTGGCAAAGCCCGTGAGGATGCCCGACTTGGACGCCTTGCCGCCCTTAACGGGAAGCGTGCCCACAAAGAGCCCCAAGCCCGTGGCGGCAAGCGCGGAAGCGGCACCGCCCACCAGACACAGCCCCTCGCGCCCGCCAAAGTCGACGCCCACGACCAGGCGCACGTAGCCAATCGCAATCGTCATCGAAGCTAAGGAGACCAGCCACGAACCCACAAAGATACCGGCCAGCGACGCCGTCTTGGAAAGACCGCCCACACAGCGACGCGCACCAAGGCCCGACAGATTGGGCTGCAGATCGACGACGCTCAAGGCGGCAAACTCGGCAGACATCATCGCGACCAGGCCAAAGAGCGCGTAGTAGTAGATGACCGTGCCATCGGGCGTTGTGCGTGTCAGGCTTACGCGGCGGGTGCCGCCCTCGAGCGACAGGGCGCGCGCAACCGCCTCCGGGTCGGCGAGCGCCGCCGGGTTGTCCTGGGCAATCTGGCGCATGAGCTCGGCATTTTGTGTATACGAGCTTGCCACCGTCTCAAGGATGCTGCGGTCAGTGAGCACCGACGACGCACGCGAGTTGTCATAGCTCGAAAGCAGCGTGAGCTTGGGCGTGCCCGCGTCGTCGACCGTATAGATGCCCGCGACCTCGCCGGCCTTGAGTGCTTTGCGCGCGGCAGCCAAGTCTTCGTACTCGCTCACATCGAGCAGTTGGTCGTCGCCTTCCTTGGCAAGCGACGTCGCCACGTCCTTAAAGGACGAAGCGTCCCAGGCCTCATCCGCCACGACGGCAACCGGCACCGGGTCGACCGTGCCGTCGGAGCTGGGGTTCGCAAACATAAACATAAACATCGTGGAAAGCGCGATGGGAAAGAGAGCGCCCCAAACCCACGTGCTCGGCCGGCGCAGCAGCGTCTTGACCGTAATGATAATGGTGTTGAACATGGCCGCCCCCTAGTCGCGCAGCTCGCGGCCGGTGATCTCGAGGAACACGTCGTTGAGGGTCGGCGGCTCGCTCCACACGCGGCCGAGCGCAACGTCGGCGGCGCGCAATGTGTCGAGGATGTCGACCAGGTTGTGCGGACTCGCCTCGCAGGTGCAGACGAGTTCGCCGCCGGACAGATCGACGCTGAGCACGTGCTCGAGGGCGCGCAACCGCTCGACCGTGGCGGGCTCGACGGCGCCTACCTCAACGGTCACGCGCTCGCCCATCTGAATCATGCGCTTGAGCTCGTCGTTGGCGCCCTGCGCCAGCACGCGACCGCCGTCCATGATCATGATGCGGCTGCAGATCTGCTCGACTTCCTCCATGTAATGGCTGGTATACACCACCGTGGCCCCTTCGTCGCGCAGGCGGCAGATGCCCTCCAGGATGGCGTTGCGGCTCTGCGGGTCGACCGCCACCGTGGGCTCGTCAAAAAAGATAAGCTCGGGCTTGTGCGCGATACCGCAGGCGATGTTGAGGCGACGCGCCAGGCCACCCGAGAGCTTGCCGGGGCGGAACTTGGTAAAGTCGCCCAGCCCGACAAAGTCGATCGCCTCGTCCACCAGCGCGCGGCGGCGCTTGCGGTCGTTGATGTACAGGCTACAGAAATAGTCGATGTTCTCGCGCACCGTAAGCTCATCGAATACCGCCACCTGCTGCGGCACCACGCCGATGCGGCGCTTGAGGTCGTAGCGGGCGGGCGTCATGGGCTCGCCGAACAGCTCGATGGTGCCTTTGTCGTAGGCGAGCAGCTGCAGAATACAGTTGATGGACGTGGTCTTGCCCGAGCCGTTGGGTCCGAGCAGGCCAAAGATCTCGCCGGGGGCGATGCTCAGGTTAAAGTGGTCGAGCGCAATAAGGTCGTCATAGCGCTTGACGAGGTTTTCGACGTGGACGATATCTGTCATGAGGCGGCCCTTCTGTTGATTGCGGCCCGGTACAATTGCATCATCGCAGGAGCCGCCGGCGCGCGCCAGTGAGCTTTGTCACGAGTGCGAGGATCTTGGTCGTGCGGCTTGCCGACGTCCCCGCTTTGCCGCGCGGGAGGAATGTCACGGTTGCCCCAGGCGGCCCCTCCACCACGCGCGGCTTCGCGTACAATACCCGTATGAACAGGCTTTTCGACAAATCGATCGTGCTGGCGTGCTGCATTGCGGCCGCCATGGGTCTTGCCGCGGACGCTCGCTTGGTCACGGCGTTTTGCCTTGGAGTTATCGCCACCTCGCTGGCCGAGGTCGCACAGGGAGAACGCACGCGCCGCACAAGCGAGGCCACGAGTTGCGTTTACATCATCGCGGCTGTCTTCGTGCCGCCGTTTGTGCCGTTTGCGCCTCTCGCCCTCTATGACATCGCGCGGCGCGTGCGCCGTAAACACGTTTGGGTCGCGCTGGGCATTGGCGTCGCCTTTGTCTTTGCGCTCGTCGCGGACCTTCGTGCCGATGCGCTTACCGCCCGAACGCTCCTGCTGACCGCCATCCTTTCGGTTGCCGCCACCTTGTTATCACTACGTACCGCCCAGTTGGAGCGCGAGCAGCAGCGCATGCACCGTATCCGCGACGAGTTGCAGGAACGAGCCCTCGTGCTCGAAGCGCGCAACCGCGATCTTGCCGACCGCCAGGACTACGAAGTCGAGCTCGCGACGCTCGCCGAACGCGCCCGCATCGCGCGCGAAATCCACGATAACGTCGGACACCAGCTCACGCGTGCCTCGCTACAAGCCGAAGCCCTGCGCGTGATCCACGTCGACGAACCCGGCGTCGCCGCCGATTTCGCCGACGTCAAACGCACGGTTGACGAGGCGCTCCAGCTTGTGCGCACCAGCGTCCACGCGCTCAACGACAACGCCGTCGACCTTTCCGTGCAGCTCGAACGCATTGTTGAAGGCGCGCGCTCGGACGGTGGCCCGCAGATTGAGCTTGAAGTTATGACCGAACATGCGCCCGCAAACGTCGCGAACTGCTTTACGGCGGTCCTGCGCGAGGCGCTCTCCAACACCATGCGCCACGCTTGCGCCCATACTGTCACCGTACGGTGCATGGAGCATCCGTCGTTTTACCAGCTCATCGTTACCGACGATGGCGTGGGCGGGGTCCAAGCAATCGGCCGTGGCGCCGCGGAGGGCATGGGGCTCGCCTCCATGCGCGAGCGCATCGAGGCGCTTGGCGGCACCTTCACCGCCGGTCCGCGCGCCGGCGTCGGCGGCTGGCGCGTGTTTGCCACCGTTCCCAAACAGCAAGGAGATGAGGACCGATGAGGCTCATCGTTGTCGACGACGACCGCTTGGTGGTCGATTCGCTCAAGATTATCCTGGGCGCCCAGCCGCAGATCGAGGTGGTGGGCACCGGCGCCAACGGCAACGATGCGTTGGCGCTCTACGCCGAGCACGCACCCGATATCGCACTGCTCGACATTCAGATGCCGGAGCGCGACGGTCTTTCGGCGGCACGCGAGATCCTCGAGCGCGACCCTGCGGCGCGCGTGGTGTTTCTGACGACATTCTCGGATGACGAGTACATTGTGTCGGCGCTCAAACTGGGTGCCCGCGGCTATCTGATCAAAACCGATGTCGCCGCCATTCCGCCAGCGTTGGCGCAGGTCATGGACGGCAAACGCGTGCTCGAGGGTAAGGCGATCGAGGATATCAACTTTGATGGGGCGGACGTCGAGGCCGGCGCGACCCGCCGGCCCGCCGCCTTTGCCAGCCTGACCGACCGCGAGTTCGAAGTCGCCGAGCTCATCGCCCGCGGCCTCGACAACAAGGAGATCGCTGCCACCGCCTATATGGGCGAAGGCACCGTGCGCAACCACATCAGCTCGATCCTTGCCAAAATGGGTCTGCGCAACCGCACGCAGATCGCCATCGCCTACCTGCGGGGGTAATTGCCCGAAGACCGACCGCCCCGGCAAAGAAAAATAGCTGCTACCGATTTAATGCCATTTCAAAACTATGTCGGATTACGGGGCAAAAGTCGGAGCCCTCATCCATAGCCTCATTTTCTGCAAAATGACAGCCCATCTACCTGCGGTTTTATTTTCACGGATATCGGCATGGTTGAGGGTTCGTGACTCAGCCCCGTAAACCGGCATTGTTTTGTTCGGGCGGCCCTGCACGAGCGCCTCCGCAAGTCTCGCGGGACCAAAATGATCCGTTTTCCTCCGCCCGCGGAGATCGGCCGACGGCGCCCGCCACGAAATCGGCCCATCTACTACGTTTAACTCGATACCCCCGACCATAACCGCTTTTCATGAAAACCGCAGGCTATCTACCTGCGGTTTTGTTTTTGCAATTTTCTGTATGGTCGGAGGTTCGCTATCCAGCCCCGTAATCCGGCATGGTTTTGTTCGTGGCGGTACAACCGCGCGTTTAAGCGCGGGGCCGGTGGGGCAGTTTTGCCCCACCGGCCCTATCCCAGCGCTATACCAGCCCCAGTCCAGAGTTATTCCGGTTTGGTTTCTACCGTGGGAGTCTTGTTCGCCGCAACTGGAGTGCGGGCGGTGTCCATGCTCAGACAGTGCTTGGGGCAGCTCTCGATGCACTCGCCGCACACCACGCAGGCGTACGGGTCGATCGACCAGGTGCCGCCTTTGCGATCGACCGCGAGCGCGCCCGCCGGGCAACGCCGCGCGCACATGCCGCAGCAGATGCACACGTCCATGTCATTGACGATATGCCCGCGCAGGCGCTCGGGCGCCGCGAGCTTCTCCTGCGGATAGCACACCGTGACCGGCTGCTTGACCATAGAACCCAAGGCCGTCTTGGCAAATGTCAGTAAACTCATGCCGCGCCTACCTTTCCGTGCAGCTAATGCAGGGGTCGATGGTCAGGATAATCATGGGCACGTTGGCAAGGAGCACGCCCTGCAGCGCATGCGTCAGACCCGCCAGGTTCTGCGACGTCGGCGTACGCACGCGAAAACGGTCCAGGTTCTTGGTGCCGTTACCGCGCACATAGTAATACGCCTCGCCGCGCGGCTGCTCAATCACAACCTCGCCACGCGCGCCGTCGGCCGGCGTGAGCTTGGTGCGCCCGCCGATGCCGTCGTGCGGAATCTTGCCCACAAGCTCCTTGATGATGTCCATGGCCTGCGTGACCTCGGCACAACGCACCTGGCAGCGGGCATAGCAGTCGCCATCGCTAGCAACGATAGGCTCAAACGCGGCCAGGTCCGCATAGGCGCCGTCGCCGAACATGCGCACGTCGTAATCCACGCCCGAGGCGCGACCGAACGGGCCGACCATCGACAGATTAAGCGCTTCCTTCTTGCTAATCACGCCCACGCCATGCAGGCGCTCGCCGCAGCTATTGTCGTCCAAAAACGTATGCACCAGGGCCTCGTAGTCGGGGCGCATGGCGTCAAGCGTCTGGACAATGCCGGCCAGCTCGGAGTCCTCGATATCGTGCTTAAGGCCGCCGATCTCGTTAATCGAAAGGATCACGCGGCCGCCGCAGGTGCTCTCAAAAATCTTGAGAATCTGCTCGCGCAGGGTCCACGAGCGATAGAACAGCGCCTCGAAGCCAAAGGCATCGGCGAGCAGGCCCAGCCACAGCAGGTGTGAGTGAATGCGCGAAAGCTCGTGCAAAATGGTGCGGATATACTGCACGCGGCCGGGCACCTCGATGTCGAGCATGCGCTCGCAGGCGCTGGCATAGCCGCAGCTATGGCCCACGGCGCAGATGCCGCAGATGCGCTCGGCGATGTACCCAAACTGATGCATATCGCGCTTTTCGGTGAGCTTCTCGAGTCCGCGGTGCACAAAGCCGATCTGCGGAATTGCCTCGATGACGCGGTCGTCCTCGATCACCAGGTCCAGATGAAGCGGCTCGGGCAGCACCGGGTGCTGCGGGCCAAACGGAATAACGGAGCGATGTGCCATGGACCTTACGCCTCCTTTTTCTGCTTGTCGCGGGCGGCCTTGGCGGCAAGCGCCGCGCGGACCTTGGCCGCTTTCTCGGGATCCATGGCGGCGAGCTTTGCTTCCAGCTCGGCGGCTTTGAGCGCGGCCTTGGCGGCAGCTTCATCGTGCTGAGCATCGGAGCCGGCAGCCGCAGCGGGCTGAGCGACAGTAGCACCCGCAGCACCCTCCCCCGCAGCG
>UQTD01000082.1 GCA_900543845.1 uncultured Collinsella sp. | reverse complement strand
AGAAGGCCACTTAATGTGGCCTTCGTCTTGCGCAGGACTGTAGAGCAGGAAACCTTATATCCGGCCCCTCCGGCCGGGGACCGCGCCTTTGCGACTACAGCGTCATGTTCGGATCGGCGTCGACGTCGAACGGCGAGATTTCTCCTCGATCGAATTTACGGCGGGCGACCTCCGCGATCATGGCGGCGTTGTCGGTGCATGCCGAGAGAGGCGGCACCGTCACGCGGATGCCCTGGCGCCCGAGCTTCTTGATCATCATCTCGCGCAGATGCGGGTTGGCCGAGACGCCGCCGCCGATGCAGTATTCCTTGCATCCGGTGGCATGCAGCGCGTTCTTGGCCTTCTTGTACTGAACGTCAAAGACCGCGGCCTCAAACGAAGCAGCCAGGTCGGGCAGATGAATCGTACGCCCGGCTTTGGTCTCCTGCTCAATGTAGAGCGTCACGGCCGTCTTAAGGCCCGAAAGCGAGAACCGATAGTCTCCCCTACTATTGAGCGCACGGGGGAAGTCAATCGCGCGGGGATTGCCCGTCTCGGCAAGCTTGGAGATGACGGGGCCTCCGGGATAGCCCAGGCCCAGCGCCTTTGCCACCTTGTCGAAGGCTTCGCCCACGGCGTCGTCGAGCGTCTCGCCAAGCACCTCGTAGTCGCCCCATGCCTTTACGTGCACAAGCATGGTGTGCCCGCCCGAGACAAGCGTAAAGATAAACGGAGGCTTGAGGTCAGGCTGCGCCAACAGGTTGGCAAACAGGTGACCCTCCAGATGGTTGACGCACACGAGCGGTTTACCGGCGGCATAGGCAAAGCCCTTGGCGAAGGCGACGCCCACCACCAGAGCACCCACCAGGCCCGGACCCTGCGTCACGCCAACAGCGGCAAGCTCGCTCGGCGCGATGGCTCCGCCTGTAAGGCCCAGCGACGCTGCGGCGTCCTCGAGTGCCGCGTCCACGACGCTCACGATGACCTCAACGTGCTTGCGCGAGGCGATCTCGGGCACCACGCCGCCAAAGCGAGCATGAAAATCAATCTGCGTCGACACCTGGTTGGCCAGCATCTTGCCGTCCGCATCGATAATCGCCACGGCCGTCTCGTCGCAGGAACTCTCGATGGCAAGCACCAGGCGGCGGCGCTCGATTTCGGCACGCTCCTCAGCGGTGCGTTCGGGCGCGGGCAGCGGCCACACACGCTGCTCAGCCGCCGTCGGCTCGGGCGAGGCATTGTCGAGAGGAAGCACCAGGGGCAGCGGCGCCGTCATGACGATGGCATCTTTGCCAGCACCGTAGTAACCACGGCGGCGGCCCGCCTCGGTAAAGCCAAGGGAGGCATAGAGCGCAATAGCGCCCTCGTTGCCATCCTCAACCTCGAGCGAGGCGGTCGTACAGCCGAGCATCTGGGCATCGTAGCTCACGTGCGACAGCAGCTTGCGGGCGATGCCCTCGCGGCGATGTTTCGGGTCGACGGAAACATCCAGAATCTGCACGTCACCGTCTACGACCATGCCACCGGCAAGCCCCAACAGCTGACCGTCATCGTGCGCCACCCACCAGCTGCGCGGCACCGCAACATCCTCGCCCAACTCGGACAGGAACATGCCCGGCGTCCATGCCTCGTGCCCAGCGCCTTCAAAGCAGGCGGCCTCCAGCGCACTCGCACCCTCGGCGTCCGCCGCACCCATGGGGCGAAATTGCAGATGGCGACCGGCGAGCTCATCGGCGACGCCCGTAATTTCGCTCTGCGCGCTCTCGGATAGACCGAGGCGTTTGCGCTCGTTTTCCTCGGCATCAGAAAGGCGCGTATAGATCGGTAGGACGCGGGCCGGGTCGCCGTCACCCGCGGCGTGCGCAAGGATGAGACCCTCGCCCGAAGGCCACCACAAGCCGCGCTCTACGCAGCGAGCGGCCTCATCCTCGCCCAGCAGCTTGCCATAGCGCACGAGACCGTCGCCAGTCAGCTTAACCTGGTCCCAGTCCGCGGCTTGGCGCCACTCATCAAGCGCCACGGCAGCCTTGACCACGTGCTCGCGCTCAAACTGACGCTCGGGGCCCTCGTCGCCCAGCACATACAAAGCCGGATACACCTCGCCGCGCATGGCATCGGCCAGAATGCCGAGCTTGCCACGCACGCCAGCCTTCCACGCGGTCCATGCGCAGGCATCGAGCGTCGACACACCCAACAGCGGCACGTTGGCACCGCGCGCCAGGCCCTTGGCGGTGGAAATGCCGATACGCACGCCGGTAAACGAACCCGGACCGCGACCGACGACGTAACTGCCCACGTCAGCACGGTCCATGCCAGCCTGAGCAAGCACGCTGTCGACGGTATTCACGAGCTCCACATTGGCATGGCGACGGCACATATGGTCGCCACTCACCAGCTTCGCCTCGCCCGTCTGCCCATCAATCCAGCTTGCCGCGCAGGCAAGCATATCGGTCGAAGTATCGAGCGCCACCACCAGCGCGTAATCGTTATGCAAGCTCATCTTGTACAGCCTTATCAATCAAATCGGAAAGCTCCGCTGCGCGCTCGCCGTGCGCCTCGAGCGTTACCGTTCGCACGTCGCTATCGTTCTCATCACGCTTAAGCGTTACCGAAAGATACTCGTCTGTAAGTTCGTCCTGGAACTGTTCGCCCCACTCCAGCAGACAGGCACCCTCATAGCCCAGTACATCGAAAATGCCCGTATCCTCGAGCTCGTAAGCATGCTCTAGACGGTACAGGTCAAAGTGAAACAGCGGAATACGCCCCTGGTCATGAACAGCCATGAGTGCGAATGTGGGGCTCGTGACCATATGGCCGTCGCCCAGACCACGCGAAACGCCCTTGGTAAAGTGGGTTTTGCCCACACCCAAGCCGCCGGTCAAGATCAGCACATCACCATCTTCCAGGCACGGCGCGACCAGCTCGCCAAAATGCTCCGTATCGGCAGAGCAAGCCGTTTTATAAATACCTACCCCCAGGCGTTCCAGGGACATATATGCTCCTTATTATTCCGAGGCACCCTCTGGCGCGGGATGCCGCTCCAGATAGTCGCCCAGCATCTTAAAGTCTTCCTCCAGCAGCTCCTGCCACGCCGGATTACGCAGCGCCGCCGCCGGATGGAACGTGGGCATCACCACAAAATGCCCCATCTGATGGAACCTGCCGCGCAGCTTGGTGATGCCAATCTCGGTCTTAAGCACAAAGTGCGTCGCGGGGTTACCGAGCGTCACGATGATATCGGGCCAAATGCTTCGAATCTGCTCACGCAAAAACGGCGAACAGGCCAGCACTTCCTCGGGCCGAGGATTGCGATTTCCCGGTGGGCGACACTTGAGCACGTTGGCAATGTAGACGTCTTCGCGCTTGAGGCCAGCCAGCGACAGAATGCCGTTGAGATCCTCGCCCGCCGCCCCCACAAACGGTTCGCCTTGCAGATCCTCGTTACGCCCCGGCGCCTCACCGATAAACATTACGCGGGCGTGGGGGTTTCCCACGCCAAACACGATGTTATGGCGCGACTGATAGAGCTGGCAGAGATGACAGTCGCCTAGAACAGCCTCAATCTCCTCGAGCGCAACCTCGCGCGGCGCCTGGTGACTATGTCCGGGGATGTGCATGACACCCATAGTGGCTCCTACACGTAGACCTTGTCGAGACGCATGCCAAAGCCGCAAGCAACCTCGTAGTTAATCGTGCCACGCAGGCGCGCCATCTCATCCATGGTGATCTCGGCATCACCGTCGCGGCCGACAATGATCATCTCGTCGCCATACTCGGCCTCGGGAATCTCATGCGCCGGATTGGACTGGATGGCGACCATAAACTGGTCCATGCAGATGTTACCCACCTGACGCACACGTTCACCGCGATACAGCACGTCCATACGATTGGAGAGCGTACGCGAAAGACCGTCGGCATATCCAATCGGCAGCGTGCAAATCTGAACGCGTGTGCGCGGCACGCGATAGGTAAATCCGTAGCCCACGCCTTCGCCCATTGCAGGATGTGCCACACGCGTCACGCGCGCATGAACGCTCATGACAGGGTCCAGCTGCATCACGCGGCTGCTCAGCTCGCACGGCTGCAGGCCATATAGACCGATGCCGGCGCGAATCATATCAAAATGCATCGAGGGATCGAGCATCGAGGACGGCGTATTGGCACAGTGCACGATACCGCACTCAAAGCCCGCGTCCTTAATGGCTTGAACGGCCTCGGTAAAGCGCTGGCACTGCAGCTTATAGTCCCAACCGCCAGGCTCATCGGCCGTTGCGAAGTGCGTAAAGACGCCATCACACTGGATACCGCGATGGAAGCTAATACCGCGAACAAAGTCGAGCACCTGCGTGTAGTGAACACCGATGCGGTTCATGCCCGTCTCGATGGCTAGATGGTACTTGCCAACCTTGCCTGCCGCGACAGCGCACTCGCCATAGGCAAGGGCGAAATCGGACGTATAGACCGAAGGCATGATATCGAACTCGAGCAACGTCGGAATGGCCTCGATAGGCGGCTCGCTTAGGATGAGGATGGGTTTCGTGATCCCGCCCTGTCGGAGCTCAACACCCTCGTGGACCGTTGCCACCGCGAACATGTCGGCTCCAGCCGAGTACATGATTTTGGCGCACTCGACGGCACCATGGCCATAGGCATCGGCCTTGACCACGCAGCACAGTCGCTGACGTGGATCGAGCAGGTTCTTGTAAGCCCTCGTGTTGCGGCGAAGCGCCCCTCGGTCAATCTCAACCCAGGACCAGCGCGTCAAATCGGCTTTATTCATGATTAGTCATCCGACCCTTCGTCCATGATTCCCAGATCATCGAGTGCATCCTTTGCCGCCAATTCCATGGCAGGACCGATCAAGTCGATCAAATCGGTCGCAATAACACTCTTCTCACCATACTCCGTCGCCGCGGCAAAACCCGCGTAACTGTGAAGCGCAACAGCATACGAATACAGCAGCTCCCAGCGATCCATCTCATCACGCATGGTAGCCAGTGTGCCAGCCAAAATGCCCGCAAGAACATCGCCCGAACCGGCAGTCGCCAACGACGCCGGACCCGAGAGCGGCAAAAGCACGCGCTCAACGCCACAGATAGCCGTCGTCGGCCCCTTGGCAATAACCACGAGATTGTCGGAGCCGGCAGCCCAGACAACCTTCTGCGCGGCCGCGATTGCAGTCCCCAGATCGTTAACCTCGTCACCGGCAACCAAGCGCGAAAGCTCGCGATAGTGCGGCGTCATGACGAGGGGCTGCTCACGGCGGTACATCTCAGGGTTGCTATCGATACCGTCGATAGCAACCTTAGAAAGGCAGTTGAGCGCATCGGCATCAAGGATCAGCGGCACATCAAGCTCCAACAAGCCCGAAACCACCTGCATGGCACCGGCAGACGTCGTCATACCGGGACCGCACAGTACGCAGCTGTACTTCTTCGCAATCTCGCACACGGTCATACGAGCAGCGGCACCAAAAGAGCCGCGGGAATCGGACGGAATAGCAAAAACCGGAATCGAGGGAAGTGCCATACGAATAAGATTGGCACACGCATCGGGCGTCGCGACAGCCACATAGCCGGCACCCGCGCGGGCAGCAGACTTGGCGGCCATAATGGCAGCGCCAGGATACTGCGCCGAGCCGGCAACAATAAGGACAGAACCGCGAGAATACTTATCGATATTCGTGGGCAGCGGAGCAAAGAAATCCACCAGGTCACCGGGCTCGACAATCTCGGCGGCATGGTCGACATCATCGATAACCTCATCAAGGCGATCATAGAGGCCACCGCACACCAGATCACCGGCGTACTCTGGGCCATCAGCGCTGTAGAGGCCAATCTTGGGCGTGATCATCGTGACGGTACGCTCGGCACGGATGCAGTCGTCGTCGACAACACCGGTCTCGGCATTCAGACCCGAAGGAACATCGATGGACACCACATGGTCGGCGCAGTCGTTAACTGTCGGAATCCAGATGGAAAACGGTGCACGCAGGTCACCGTGGAAACCGGTACCAAAAATAGCGTCAACAACAACGTCGGCCTTATCAATCAAAACCTCAAGCTCATCTCGCGAGGGACCGACGCACACATGAACGTCACGACCGGCGGTACGGCGGGCAACATGGCGAGCCAGAGCGGCAGGAATCTCATCCGGCTCAACCGGAGACACAATGTCTACGTCAACGCCCTTGTGACTCAAGATATCAGCCGCGACCCAGCCGTCGCCACCGTTGTTGCCAAAACCGACCAGAACAAGGACGCGATCGGGATTGAGTTTTAGAATTTCAGTAGCAGCAAACTCACCCGCCAGCTCCATAAGCTCGGCCTTCGAAGTTCCTTCGCGTTCGATAATATCCTCGAGACGAACGACTTCCTCGGTACTCAAAACCGGTTTCATCTATGCTCCTAGCGTATCTCGCGAAGCATCGCCCAGGTGCTCCGTTAAAGCCGAATTTTGCAGTTGCTCAAGCTCATCTAAAACCGAGCGAGCCTCTTTAAACGTTTGTGCAACGCGTTCCTTGGTGCTCACCTTTTCTTCCTTAGGCTTAGGTCGAGCATCCTCGGTGATCGCAATGGCATTGGCTACGGCCAAATCACCCGTCAAGGTAATGGAAAGCGCAACTTCAACGACACCCAACTCTTGAGCAATCTCGAGCGCTCGACCTGAAAGCACTGCTTTAGGCTTTCCGAGGTTATCACGCGTTACCGAGACGTCTTTGCGGCCGACGCCCTGACTAAAGCCCGTACCAAGAGCCTTGAGAACCGCTTCACGAGAAGCAAAACGGCTCGCATAGTGCGCCGCAGGACGCGATGAAGCATCGCAATATGCGCACTCTTCTTCGGTAAACACACGCCGAGCAAACGACGGCGTCTTTTCAAGGATTGATTTCATGCGGGAAATCTCGACGATATCAACGCCGATACCAGCTTCAGCCATGTTCACCTCCATATTGCACAGACTAAGTTATTGTAGCCCGTTAACGGAAGATGCGACAAACGAGGGTCATAAAACACAGCGAGTTTGTTAGATCTGGCTTAAACAAAAAAGGGGGAGGCCGCGAGGCCTCCCCCTTCTTCAGGTCAATCGACGGCTCGGTGCCGTCCACCGGTCAGCGGCGCCCTGGCCTCCCACGGGCTGACC
>UQTD01000081.1 GCA_900543845.1 uncultured Collinsella sp. | reverse complement strand
TCAGCTGGGAGAGCGCGGGCTTTGCAAGCCTGAGGTCAGGGGTTCGATCCCCCTAACCTCCACCATGATGGACCTGTAGCTCAGTTGGTTAGAGCGTCCGGCTGATAACCGGGAGGTCACAAGTTCGAATCTTGTCAGGTCCACCATCAAAACGTTAAGAGCCCTGGGGCATTGCCTCGGGGCTTTTTTCTTATCCAACGAAAGTAGTCAAAATAGCCCCGTCCCAAATTAACTACTTTGATTTTGTGTGCTGGGCGAAAGATTGGGTAGTATAGCTATTCAATGCGGCGACCCTGCCGTGTGTTAACCGCTACGTACCGGAGGTGTTCCATGGTTCGTGTCGACATAGAGACCATCGTCATGGCCGCCGGTCCCGTGCCATCGCTTATTGTGCTTCGTGAGCGCTGCGGCAAGTCGGATTCGACGGCGCCCCTGCGTTCGCTTTCCATTCAGACCGGCTCGTTTGAGGCCGCGGCCATTAGCCGTGGCATCGATAGCGGTCGCGCCGAGCGCCCGATTACGCATGACCTGCTGCTTGACACCGTCGATGCCCTGGGAGCCAAGCTCGAGCGCATCGAGATCGTTCGCGCCGAGCCGCCGGTGTTCTATGCGACGATTGTCGTGCTGGTCGATGGTGACGAGCGCAAGATTGACGCCCGCCCCAGTGACGCCATTGCCCTTGCCGTGCGCAGTAATGCCCCCATGTTTGTGGAGGACGACATCATGAATCGCCTGGGTACCGTTTCTGCCCATGCCGAGGAAGTTGACGACGAGCAGGAGTTCGAGAAGTTCGACGAGTTCGTCCATACGCTCTCCCCCGATGATTTCTAAATGTCTGGCACGCGAGCGGAGAGGTCGCTGATGGGTACCCGCGTATCGGCTGAAGCGGCCGCCATCGCGCGTGAAGCCCAAATGCGCTCGGAAGCATCCGAGGCGGCTCGCATCGCCTATGTGACGCAGGCCCGCACGCTTCGCGAGCGCCGCGGCTCCTATATCAAGATGGTTATCATCTCCGCCCTTGTCGCGGTAATCTGTTCTCGTCTTCGTGGTACAGTTGGTGCGCTTGGGTTTTCGATTTCAACAGGCTTGGTAATCTGGGGTGTGGTCGATGCGGTAATGCTGACCAACCAGATCAAGGTACTCGACAAGCGCGCGATGGATATGACGCGCGCCCGCGACGCTGCCGCCAAGATCGCTGCCGAGGCACAAGAACTGTAACGACGCCGGATTCGATGGGAAGGTCTAGAGATGGCACAGGATATGCAGGACGCCGGTAACGTCTCCGCCGAGCTCGACGCCATGGTGTGTGACCTGATTGGTGCGTTCTTGGACGACCTTGCCGCCGGCGAGAATCCGGGCGTAGTCGTGGCGATCGAGGATGCTGCTTCCAACCGATATCTTGCGGCGCTCGACGAGGACGGCGAAGAGGCGTGCCTGGAGGCTGCCACCAACTTTATCTCCGAGCACAAGATGGGCCTTAAGGACGAGGGCCTGGGCCGCATCGCCCGCTATGCCATCGGCTACACCGGCTGTGTCGAGATTGACGGTGGCTATCACGACGCTCTGCTCGTGAGCTTCTTTGAGACCACGCTCGAGAGCGGCTTTTCGGCATATGTGCTGTATGAGGGCATGGGCGCCGGCGATGGTTTTATGTGGAGCGACCCTGAACCTGCAGGTGAGGAAACCCCTCTCATCTAAAATCGCTAAAATAAACGAGTTTTCGGTAAAAGGCTCAATATTCCCGCTGAGCGTTGTATCGCTGGGCGGGCCGCATACGCGTGCCGTTTGTATATGGATAGAAGATAGGGGAACTACATGCGCGTAGACAATCTGAGGAACATCGCCATCATCGCCCACGTCGACCACGGCAAGACGACGATGGTCGATAAGCTCCTGCGTGCCACGGACGCCTTCCGTGCCAACCAGCAGGTCGAGGACCGCGTCCTGGACTCTAACGACCAGGAGCGCGAGCGCGGCATCACGATTCTCGCCAAGAACATCTCTATCGAGTACAAGGACGTCAAGATCAACGTCATCGACACCCCGGGCCACGCCGACTTTGGCGGCGAGGTCGAGCGCGTGCTGCGCATGGCCGACGGCGCCCTGCTGCTGGTCGACGCCTTTGAGGGCCCCATGCCCCAGACCCGCTTCGTGCTGCGTCACGCTATCGACACCGGCCTCAAGATCATGATCGTCATCAACAAGATCGATCGTCCGGGCGCCAACCCCGAGAAGGCCTACAACGACTGCCTCGATCTTATGGCCGACCTGGGCGCCACCGACGACCAGCTCGAGTTCGCCATGGAGCACGTGGTCTACGCCAGCGCCATGAATGGCTTTGCCCGCCTTGACCCCAACGACGGCAACATGGACATGTATCCGCTGCTCGATATGATCATCGACGACATGCCCGCGCCCGAGGTTGACGAGAACGCCCCGCTGGCCATGCAGTGCGTGACCATCGACCACTCCAACTTCGTTGGCCGCATCGGCATCGGTCGCGTGTATTCCGGTACCATTCACCAGGGCGACCAGATTCTGGTTGTGAAGAACGACGGCTCCAGCGCTACCGCTACCGTCAAGCAGCTCTTTACCTTCGACTACCTGGGCCGCACCGAGTGCCAGGAAGTCGGCGCCGGCGATATCGCTGCTGTCGTGGGTATTGACCGCACCGATATCGGCGATGTCTACACCGACCCCGAGAACCCCGTCGAGCTTGAGCCCATCGAGATCGACCCGCCGACCCTGTCCATCGTCTTTGAGGCCTCGACCTCCCCGCTCGTCGGCCGTGACGGCGACATCGTGGGTGCCCGTCAGCTCAAGGAGCGCCTGTTCAACGAGGCTGAGAACAACGTGACCATGAAGATCGAGGAGCTCGAGGACAAGAGCGGCGTCGAGGTCTCTGGCCGCGGCATTCTGCACCTGTCCGTCCTGATGGAGTCCATGCGCCGCGAGGGCTTCGAGTTCCAGGTCGGTCGTCCCCGCGTTCTGTTTAAGAAGGACGAGAACGGTAACAAGCTGGAGCCTGTCGAGCAGGCCGTTGTTGAGTGCCCGGACGAGTACTCGGGCAAGGTCGTTGAGGTCTTCGGCACCTCTGGCGGCATCATGACGAGCATGGATACCTCGGGCATCGTGACGCACCTTGAGTTTAAGATCCCGACCCGCGGCATCATGGGTCTTAAGAACCGCATTATGAACGTCACCCACGGCGAGGGCGTGTTCTACCATACCTTCCTGGAGTACGGCCCCTACGCCGGCGAGATCGGTAACCGCCAGAACGGCGCCATGATTTCCATGACCACCGAGAAGGCCGTTGCCTACGCTCTGGGTACGCTGCAGGAGCGCGGCCAGCTGTTCGTTGAGCCGGGCACCGAGTGCTACGAGGGCATGATCGTGGGCGAGCGCAGCAAGGCCGGCGACATGGTCGTCAACATCGCCCGTACCAAGAACCTGGGCAACCAGCGTTCCTCGACCTCCGATATCTCCGTCCAGCTGGTGCCGCCCCGCACCTTCTCGCTCGAGGAGGCGCTGGAGTACATCGCCGACGACGAGCTGGTCGAGATTACTCCCAAGAACATCCGCCTGCGCAAGCGTCTGCTCAACGCCACCGACCGCAAGAAGGCTGCCGTCCGCGCCGGCCAGGTCAACAAATAAGCGCTGGGGCTTATAACCGCCAATAAGAAAGGGCGTCGACCGCAACGGTCGGCGCCCTTTTTGGTGCAATGGGGTCAGGTTGCTTTGCACCACCACAAAGGTGCCTGGCCCTTTTGTGGTGGTTGCGGCTAGGCGGTGGGGAGTCCTGGCGTGTTGGCGGCCTGCTGCGGCTTGAGGCGGGCGTTGCGCCAGATGATTTGGATAACGTAGCCGAGCATAAAGACAAAGGCCACGCCGCTGATGAAGTCGCCGATGAGGGGAAGTCCTGTGAGGGCACCTGCCGCGATACCGCCCACGGCGGCCATAGCGTAGCGGTTCTGGCTGTGTCCGACCATGCGGGCGATTGCGCACCCCGCAAAAGCGGTGGAGACAAGCGCGACCCCGATCACGGCGCACATGAGGGCTCCGGCAAGCGACAGGCCGGCAATCGAGATAATCAGCAGCAGGATGGTGGGGATGACAGCAATCGTGCCCAGAAGACCGCTCACCCACAGGGGCGTGGGGCGCTGGTGAAGCATGCCGGCGGCGCTGGCGGTCGCTCGCGGAAAGACGAGCTCGAGCAACAGGGCGATAAAGCAGGTCGAGAGTGCCGCGGCCACGATGCCGCCGACGATATCGTTAAGGGTGGAAGTATCTTCGTTCTCGGTGCGGTCGATCTTGAGCGCGCCGACCTCGGCTCCTGCGGCGCGCTCGGGGTCCTCGGAAACATGCGCGTTCACGGTGCCGGTAATGCGGGCATTCTTGCCCAAGACGAGCTTATCGGCCCAAACCTCGACGTCGCCCTCGACGGTGCCGTCGATGGTTACCGTACTGCCCGCGAGTGCTGCCGACTTGGCGGAGCCGCGCAGGGCAACTGTCTCGCCCATTGCGTAAAAACAGTTGGCGGCGCTACCGGTGTTGAGCACGACATGCTGACCGGCTACCGTCACGCTGCCATCGATTGCGGTTTTGGAGATATCGATGGTGCGCGCCGCCAGGCGAACGGCTCCGCCTACGGTGCAGTCGCGAATCGACAAGCTCTCGCCTGCCGCGATAATATCGCGGCCGATGGAGGTATCGTCCAGGTTGAGGCTCTGACCAGCCCAGTACAGGTCGCCTTCGACGCCAGATGGATTTGAGTCAACTTCGGTTGCGAGCACGTTGCCCGCGGTGTCTGTGCCGGCGAACGACGTCGTGGGAAGTACGGTCAGCGCAAGCGTGATCAGTGCGAATAGGAGGGCGATGCGGCCACGCGTTTTACGGCGTCGGGACGACGGTGCTAGGTTGCAAGGCATAGTGAATCCTTCGTTAGATACTCGACATGTATCTAACAGGGTACCCAACGCGCGGGCGCTCTAAAAGAACCTCTCGGTTGCATTTCGAAGGGTCGTGCCGTGCTGTCTACTTTTTGCGATGCAAAAAACGTGCGATGTCTTCCTCGGTGGGGCTTTTGATATCAAAGCGCAGCGAGAGCCAGCGCAGGCCCATGGTCACCGCGACGCATACGACCAGTGCGGCGACATTGCTCATGATGCCGCTCATAACGAGACACACATAGCTTGTCGAGCCGGCGATGGCGGCGATGGCATAAAAGTTAGTACGTTGGAAAATGCCCGGAACCACGCCCATAAAGCCGTCGCGCAACATGCCGCCACCCACCGCGGTGAAGAAGCCCATCATGATGCATACGGCCGGCGCAAAGCCATAAACCAGTGCTTTGTCCGCTCCGGTGGCGGCGTAGATGCCGACCGAGATGATGTCGAGCAATGGGATGAGTTTCTCGGGTTTATCGACGATTGCCGGGAAGATGTAGATGATGGCCGCTGTGGCGATGGAGAGCGGCAGCGCCATTGGCTGGTTGAGGATGTAGACGTTGCCGACCTGGAGTGTCATATCGCGCAAAAGACCGCCGCCCAGACCGCAGACCACCGCGAGCGCGACCGCGCCCACCAGGTCGAGCTTGTGTTCGCGCGCAACCAGCACACCCGAGATCGATGCAGCGACAACGGCGAACATCTCGAGCCAAAAGGGGATAGCGACCATGGCGTCCGAGGCATGTGAGGTAACGGTTATAGCGGCGACGACGGGCAAGATGGGGTCCTTTGAGTTACGGGTTTGGACAATGCCCGTACATAGTACATGTTCGGCGCCGATTGCGACCCTATTGCTCGGCAAACGGTCGGGACTGGGCGCGGGCGTGGCGCTGCTGGAATGCCAGGGATCCAAAACATGTACGTCACCCTCCAAAAACGACATTTTTTGACATCTTTGGAGGCTGGCGTACATGTTTGGATTGAGCTCACAGCATGAGTGAGTTAATTTACTCACATCCGGTATATTTCCCCACTTCAACGGACATAAGAGTTGGATACCGGCTCAGAGCGAGAGGCCCTCAATGGATACTCCTGTTCTCATTTCGCATAAAACCGCATGGCTTGTCCATCATGCGCCCCAGAATTTGGTTCAGTCTCTTGCGCGGCACGACTACCAGATAGGCGTACGAGGCATCTCCACCCAGCAACGCGTTGCGCGCATACGACAGGCCCTTACCGACTGCGGCATTCCGTCCGATATGCTCAAAACTATCGATATCTCGGTTGTATTCGAATTCGAGCGAATTCGCACCAAAGGCGTCATTTGCCACATTCTTGGACAAAATCTTCCCTACGAGCATATTGACGAGTTGACGCCCGGAATCTTCATCACCGACGAAGCCTTCACCTTCGTGCTCGCTGCCGAGTGGATGGATAGGATCGAATATCTCGAATATGGCTATGAAGTTTGCGGCGATTATCGCATGAGGCTCAATCCCGCCGACCCTTATACCGAGCAACCAGCCACCACCTCCAAGGATGAAATAACCGAACTGCTCGATCGGCACCCCGGCAAACCCGGTGCCACACGTGCACGGCTCGCGCTCAGGCACATCTACGATCACTCGGCCTCGCCTATGGAGACCGCTTCGGCAATCGCCCTCTCGCTCCCAACAAGCGAGGGCGGCGTTGGCATCCGAGGTATCGAACTCAACAAACCGCTCGAGATCCCTCAACGTCTCTGGCATTGCGCCAAAGCTCGAACACTCAAAATCGATGCGCTCGTTACCTACAAGCGCAGGGAGCTCGGTATCGAATATAAGGGCGGCTTTCACGATGAGTTCGAGCGCAAGGGGGCAGATGCGGAGCGAGAGGCCGTTCTCTCCCAAATGGGATATCGAATCGTTACGCTCACTTCGGCTCAGTTCGACAGCCAGCTCGCCTTTCACCGCGCCATGAACAACATTCGCGAAGCACTCGGCATGCCTCGCTGTACCGACACCGGGTACCAGCGAGAGCAAAACGAACTACGCAAGGCGCTTATCCGCAACTGGAAAGGCATGCGAGACGAAGAGGCACCTTCCGAATAGTGCCACTCCCGTGAGCTCAATCCAAACGTGTACGTCAGCCTTCAAAGATGTCGAAAAATGTCGGTTTTGGAGGGTGACGTACATGTTTTGAGGCTTATAGGACAAAATGTGTGTCCCGATAGAACATCCGTTTCCATCCATTAATC
>UQTD01000080.1 GCA_900543845.1 uncultured Collinsella sp. | reverse complement strand
GGCCCTTGCGGCCTAGTCGCTATTTAGGGCGTCCAAGATTTGGGGCGCAGTTCAAATTCGGTAGCGGGCTTTTTGCTACCGATATGCCGGGATTCGAACCCCGAGGGCATAAAATCACACTGCCATCCAAGGGCCCGTGGGCAAAAAATAGCAAATATGAGTACTGTTACCAATTTAGTAACAGCGATTGCATATCACCAGAAGGCGATTTAGACGCCAGGAATCCTACGGCGGAAGAATTGCAGGCTTTTATCAGCTAAGTACTTGGACATATGTTGCGTAACACAGCATATTTTACAAAAAAATAATGCTACAGCACTTGTGACAGTACTCATATTTGACGTTTTTTGCCCACGACCCCTTATTGCGTGGGTGAATCAGTTGCAAAACGGGCTTCAAAGCGTCCTTCTCAAACAAAAAGCCGGGGCCCGCGCGATGCGGACCCCGGCTCAATACCGTGACGATATGTCAGTTACGTTCTACACATAGAACAGGATGTCGTCGTAAGTCGGGACCGGCCAGTAGTCGGCGGCCACGATCTCCTCCATGGCGTCCACGGCGGCGCGCAGCGTATCCATAGCGGGAACGACCTCGTGTGCATACACATTGGCCTGCTCCTGGCCATCGAGGGCCTCGGCCTTCTGATGCACGGCGTCGAGCGCCTTGATGGAGTCGTTGATGGCGGTGATGCCGTTGCAGAGCTTGTTGAGCGTGTTCTGCTCGCACTGCATGGCGGCCTCGGCACCGGCGGCACGAATTGTCTCAAGGCCCTTAGCGACCTTGGTGGCGTAGGCGGTAATGACCGGGCGATAGGTACGACGCGCCTCACGAACCATCGTGGTAGCCTCGATGTTCATGAGCTTGTTGTACTTCTCGAGCTTGCAGTCGTAGCGGCACTGGGCCTCGGCCTTGGTCAGGACGCCCGTCTCCTCAAAGAGCGCGATAGCCTTATCGGAAACAAAGGCGGGCAGGGCGTCGGCCGTGGTCTTGTTGTTGGCAAGGCCGCGCTTCTCGGCCTCGACGGGCCACTCATCTGAGTAGCCGTCACCGGAGAACAGGATGCGCTGGTGGTCGGTCAGGACCTTCTTGCAGTACTCGAGCGCAGCGTCCTGGAACTCATCCTCGGGCGTACCCTCGAGCGCGTCGGCGAAGGACTTGAGCGACTTGGCCACGGCGGCATCGAGCACCAGGTTGGAGTCGGAGACGTTCTGCTCGGAGCCGCAGGCACGGAACTCGAACTTGTTGCCCGTGAAGGCAAACGGGGAGGTGCGGTTGCGGTCGGTGTTGTCCTGCATCAGCTTGGGCAGGGTATCGGCGCCCAGGTCGAGCACGCCGCGCGTGGCATGGACGGAAGCCTTGCCATCGATGATCTTCTCGACAACCTCGGTAAGCTGGTCGCCCAGGAAGATGGACATAATCGCCGGAGGAGCCTCGTTGGCGCCCAGACGATGGTCGTTGCCGGCAGAGGCAACGGAGGCACGCAGGAGCTCCTGATAGTTATCGACGGCCTCGATCACCGCGGTGAGGAAGACGATGAACTGCAGGTTGTCGAGCGGGGTGTCGCCCGGATCGAGCAGATTCTCGGACTCGGTGCCAAGCGACCAGTTGTTGTGCTTGCCCGAACCGTTGATGCCCTCGAAGGGCTTCTCGTGCAGCAGGCAGACCAAGTCGTGGCGGGAGGCGATGAGTTTCATCTTCTCCATCATGACCAGATTCTGGTCGATGGCCTCGTTGACCTCGCCATAGACCGGTGCGAGCTCATGCTGGCAGGGAGCAACCTCGTTGTGCTTGGTCTTGGCGGGAATGCCAAGCGCCCACAGTTCATCGTCCAGGTCCTTCATATAGGCCGAGACGGTGGGGCGGATAGCGCCAAAGTAGTGCTCCTCGAGCTCCTGGCCCTTGCAGGGAGCAGCACCAAAGAGGGTACGGCCGGTGATGACCAGGTCCTTGCGCTTGCGGTAGGCGTCCTTCTTGATCAGGAAGTACTCCTGCTCATCGCCCACGGAAGGAACGACCTTCTTGGGGGTCTTGCCAAACAGCGCCAAAACGCGCTTGGACTCACGCGAGAGCGCGGTCATGGAGCGCAGCAGCGGGGTCTTCTTGTCCAGGGCCTCGCCCGTGTAGGAACAGAAAGCCGTGGGGATGCACAGGACATCGTCCTTGATAAAAGCGGGGCTGGTGGGGTCCCAAGCGGTGTAGCCACGAGCCTCGAAGGTGGCACGCAGGCCGCCGTTGGGGAAGCTGGAGGCATCGGGCTCGCCCTGGATGAGGTTCTTGCCCGTAAACTTGGTAATGGCGGTGCCGTCGTGGTTGGGCTCCAGGAAGCTGTCGTGCTTCTCGGAAGTAATGCCCGAAAGAGGCTGGAACCAGTGCGCGTAGTGCGTCGCGCCCTTGGAGATGGCCCAGACCTTCATGGCATGGGCAACGGCGTTGGCCACATCCAGGTCGAGCGGCTCACCGCCCTCGAGGGTTGCGGCAAGGCGCTTCCAAATGTCCTTGGGGAGGTAGTCCTTCATGACTTCCTCAGAGAACACCATGGTCCCGAAGCGGTCAGTAAGTTCGGCCATACGGAACTCCCTTCGTATCGGCACCGCGTGAGATGCGGTGTTGATTACTAACGAACGAGTCATAGCTTAGACTCGCCGTGTTTCCGCGACATTACCGTTATGTTGCTGTCGCGAAACCAATCAATGAGGTTACCCTATCGAGGCGGCGTTGCCACCCTCAACAGCCAATCAACTGTATAAATTGCAGACCTCTCCCCATAGTTTAAGGTTTGTCAATTTGGGATGGGACTCTATTAACTGGTATTTCGCATCAGATACCAGTCTTTATAGCCACATCCTAGATTGACCGCACTGTTATAGGAAATGCCGATAGCGAAGCATTTTCGATTGGTATCCCCAAATAGCGAGTAAAACTCCACCGTGGCACAGTGGTGCTGTAGAATCCTTACAACACATCACACTATTACGTCTCTAAAGGAGCACGATATGCGCGTCGACGAGGTTTTTAAGCAGGCAGCATCCCAGGGCACCGCACCCGTTTCGTTTGAGATGTTCCCGCCCAAGGGCGAGCTAACCCTCGACACGGCTCACGAAGTGGCAGGCAATCTGTGCAAGCTTTCGCCGAGCTTTGTCTCGGTCACCTGCTCGGCCGGCGGCTCGGGCAACGGTGCCACCACCGCCCCCATCGCGCATATGATTTCGAGCGAATTCGATACGCCCTCGGTAGCGCATCTCACCTGCGTAGGCCGCACCCACGCCGACATCGCCGCCAAGATTGACGAGTATCGCACCGCCGGCGTTGAAAACATCCTGGCCCTGCGTGGTGATCTTCCCGCTGGCGCGACTGAGGACGACAAGCCCGCCTCGGACTACGCCTACGCCCGCGACCTCATCCCCGAGCTCGTCGACGCCGGCTTTTGTGTGGGCGCCGCAGCCTACCCCGAGGGCCACATTGCCTGCGAGGACCTCAACCTCTCGGTCGAGCACCTCAAGCAAAAGCAAGACGCCGGCGCGAGCTTCTTTGTGACACAGCTCTTCTTTGATAACGAGTGCTTCTATCGCTTCCGCGAGCTTGCCGACAAGGCCGGCATCACCGTGCCCATTACCGCGGGCATCATGCCGTTTATGGGCAAGTCGCAGATCAGCCGCATGGTCTTTATGTGCGGCGCGTCGCTGCCCTCCCCCGTCATCAAGATCCTCGCCAAGTACGAGAACGACCCCGAGAGCCTGCAGGCAGCCGGTGTAGATTATGCTGCTCGTCAGCTTTGCGACCTTAAGGAGCACGGTGCCGACGGTCTGCACCTGTACACTATGAACCGTCCTGCAATCGCCGCGACCATTATGGAGCGCCTGGGGTAATGGAAAAACCGCACGTCGATACAACCGTTGTTGAAGTGCCGGCCGACCTTGCGTCGCCGGCGCTTTACCGTATCGACGCTGCCCACCACCCTCGTGTCGACCGTGCCGAGATGCTGCGGTATCTGGGCTACGGCGGCCAGCAGATTGAGCCCGAGCTGTCACGACGAATTGAGCTTGTAGTCGAGCGCCTAGAGCTGGATATCGAGCCCCGCGGCGTGCGACGCGTGTTTGCCGTCGATGCCACGGGCGTCGACGAGCAGGGCGAGCCCTGCATCCGCTTGGTTGGCACCAATGTTGAGCTGCGGGGTCGTGATATCTATCGACATCTCAAAGACGCCCGCCTGGCGGCGCTCATGGCCTGCACCCTCGGGATGTCTGCCGAACGCCGTCTGCGCACCACGGGAGCCCAGCAACCCCTGGAAGGCGCCGTGCTCGACGCCGCATGCTCTGCCTATGTGGAGGCCGCCGTCGAGCAGATGGACCAGCGGGTCAAGGCTGCAGCCGCTGCACACGGGCTCGCCGGCAACTGGCGCTTCAGTCCCGGCTATGGCGACTGCCCGCTCTCTGCCCAGCGCTCGATCGTGGATGCACTCAATGCCACGCGCCTCATTGGACTTACCGTCACCCCCACCAGCCTGCTCATGCCCACCAAGAGCGTGACCGCTGTGATTGGTCTGTTCGACGGCGAAGTCCACGACGCCCAGAGCCGCCCCACCTGCAATATCTGCCGCATGCGCGAGCACTGCCGCTTCCGCGCCGCCCACACCACCTGCTATTCGCATTCTGAATAAAATGTCAATTGATGGCACGGTATCGAGGGAATCTCATCCGTATGTAAGCGGATGTCCTCACAAACAAGTACCATAAGATGCCAAATAACAACTATCTGAAAGCCAGTACATGCACAACATTCTGCAGTTCTCGCCACAACTAACCGCGCTTGAGTTTTTTTCAGGCATTGGCTTGGCTCGTGCCGGCATGGCAAAAGCCGGAATCAAAACAATCTGGGCAAATGACATAGACCATACTAAATGCGCCATGTACAGCCAGTGTTGGGGCAATGAGCATCTAGTCGAGCAGGATGTCCACACACTCGACCCCGACCTAATACCCCAAGCCGACATCGCATGGGCGTCAAGCCCTTGCACAAACTTATCTCTCGCGGGAAACAGGGAGGGACTTATCTCTGGCAAAGAGTCCAGTGCGTTCTTTGGCTTTATTAAGGCCATCGAAGGAATGAGCGATCGTGCCCCGCGGGCACTTGTTCTCGAAAATGTCATCGGCCTTGCCACGTCTAATAACAGTGATGACTTTAGACTCGTTTGCCAGGAATTTAATCGTTTAGGCTATTCATGCGACGCTTATTTTATCGATGCACGGCACTGGCTTCCCCAGTCACGCCCCCGCATGTTTGTCGTCGGATTAAAAAACCCTCTTCCCAACAGCCGACTCGATTCCTCGCTTCGACCTGAAAAGGTCTCCTGGATTCACTCCGACCCTTCACTCATTACGCACGTCTCTCACCTAAACGAGCCGAGCCCACTTCGTATGACGGGCCTTGCAATGGTTGTTGAAAATATTCCCGAGGACGACAAGCGTTGGTGGAACAAAAACCAAATACAAGCATTTATCGACTCACTTGCACCGCATCAAGCAGAGCGCCTTCAGCGCTTCTTAAATGCCAAAGAAAAAATTGTTCGCACTGCTTACCGTCGCACGCGATCGGGCGTTGTGCGCTGGGAAATCCGTGAAGAAGAAATTGCCGGATGTCTAAGAACGGCTCGCGGCGGCTCATCAAGACAGGCAGTCGTTATATGCGAAAACGGAAAGATAGAAGTTCGCTGGATGACTGGAGCTGAATATGCCCGTCTCCAAGGTGCTGACTCATGTCAGTTTAGCGGCTTCTCTGATGCTCAGATTCGCTACGCATTCGGCGATGCAGTTGCCGTGCCAGTTGTCACTTGGCTTATAAAAAATGCAGTCAAACCCGCGCTTATGTCTTCAAGGAACGGAGTGGACAATAATGGAAATGACCAATTGCTCCTTGAGCGAGCCCGATAAAGACATCTTGGATGCCATTGAACTCTGGTACGAATCCAAGCGCAGCAAGCGAGGCAATGTCAACCGTAACGTCATGGCGGTTGGCATAGGTATAAGCGAGCTGTTGCAGAACCGTTTTCCGCTCACCGACGATTACGTGCAATCGGACAAGGGGAGCCAAGTACGAGGCCTAAGTGGAGCATGCATCAAAACAGTTTTAGCCAGACATGGGGAAACGCGTGCCTTCGCATCAGAGGGTGGCAGAACCTCACGCGGCACACTCCCGATGGCGCTTGAGCTTGCCACAATTATCAACTCTGCCCTACCCAGTGACACTTGCGAAGACACTCGTCTTGAAGCTGCGAATGCAATCGCCAATTTCTTCGTCGAGCGAATCCAGGTCGATTTCTTTAACCGGCAGAGAATCAAAGTCGAAATCGATCTTCAAAAACCAATTTCTGTCATTGTCGATGATATCCTAGACCAAGCAAGCCTACGGTCCGATAAGCCAACGGGTACCGTCGCACAGCACCTGGTAGGTGCAAAACTAGAGATGTTATTTCCAACCATAGAAATCGGAAAGGACAACTCAAACGCCGCTGACCAGCAGACAGACCGTTCTGGCGATTTCCAAATCAATGATGTTGCATTTCATGTGACTGTATCGCCAATGGCCAAATTGACCGATCGATGCCGAGATAACATTCGAAATGGCATTCGGCCCATCGTCGTTGTCCCCCACGATAAAGTTTCCTTCGCTTACGGACTGTTCGAAAGTGAGGGGCTCGGCAATCGCGTACAGGTCATCGCGCTCGAATCGTTTATCGGCATCAATATTGAAGAATTATCGTTCTACAAGCGAGGCCTAATTCGATTAAATGTCGCACGGCTTCTTGCCCACTACAACAAGCGAATCGAAGATATCGAACCCGACAAATCTCTTCAAATCGAAATTCCTCAGTGGGCTCTAGACGAAATGGATGCACATGGCGAATAGATCAAACATACTTATCACCCATGATTCCGACGGCTCCGCGCTGGCGGCACCTGTCAATGCTGCGCGCTGCAACGGCGCCGCATACAAGACGCGAACGATCGACGACCTGCGCATTAAGGATGACCGCCTGCGTGCCGCCATCGAGGGCACGGGGCACCTGCTGTTTGACGGCGGCATGGGCACCATGCTGCAGGCGGCCGGCATGAAGGCAGGCGCCCTGCCCGAACTGCTCAACTTTGAGGAACCCCGGGTCATCACCGATATCCAGCGTCAGTACGTCGAAGCCGGCTGTGACGTGATCACCGCCAACACCTTTGGCGCCAACGCCCACAAGCTCGACGGCGCCGCCACCGTGGCAGACGTCTTTGCCGCGGCAGTCACCT
>UQTD01000079.1 GCA_900543845.1 uncultured Collinsella sp. | reverse complement strand
CCGCGCCGTCCCCGCTTCCGACTCCGGTTCGCGCTTCCGTTCGCTGCTCGACCAGATCGCCGCACAGGAGACCGTTCTCAAGGAGAAGAAGGACGCCGAGGCGAAGGCCAAGGCCGAGCGCGCCGCCGAGCGCGGCAACCGTCGTGGCGGCAACAACGACCGTCGCGGTGGCCGTCGTAACGATCGCAACGCCTCCGACAACAACTCCGAGCGCAACGTCTCCGAGAGCCGTCCGCACAGCCATCGCACCAACGCCAGCAACAACGTCGCTGCCGGCATGGACTTCCCCAACCCCGATAAACAGGGCAAGGGCAAGAAGCGCAAGGGCGGTCACGGCAACGATGAGGACCACTACAGCCGCATGGCTCGTGAGGCCGAGGAGTACAGCCGCGAGAAGGTGCTCGAGGAGGCCCGCGCCGCCGTCGAGGAGGCCTCTCGCGAGTCCACCGGTCGCCGCAAGAAGCGCAAGGAGAAGCGCGAGCGCGAGGCTGCTAAGGCTCAGGAGGAGCGCAAGATTGAGGAGGCGCTGGCCCAGGGCGTGAACCCCGAGGAGCTCGACGCCATCAAGGTCTCCCAGGGCGTTACCGTCCAGGAGCTCGCCGAGGCGCTCGACGTTCCGGCCAACGACATCATCAAGCGCCTGTTCCTGCTGGGCACGCCGCTCACGATGACGCAGTCCATGTCCGATGACCTCGTCGAGCTCGTTGCCGACGACCTGGGCCGTCAGATTAAGATCATCACCCCCGAGGAGGAGAATACCTTCTCGTTCTACGACGATCCCGCCGACCTTAAGCCCCGCGCCCCGGTCGTCACCGTCATGGGTCACGTCGACCACGGCAAGACGAGCCTGCTCGACGCCATCCGTCACACCGGTGTCGCTGCCGGCGAGGCGGGCGGCATCACTCAGGCCATCGGCGCTTCGCAGGTCATGATCAACGATCGCAAGATCACCTTCATCGATACCCCGGGCCACGCCACCTTTACGGCTATGCGTGCCCGCGGCGCAAAGGTGACCGACATCGTCATCCTGATCGTGGCTGCCGACGACGGCGTCATGCCTCAGACCATCGAGTCGATCAACCACGCCAAGGCCGCCGGCGTACCCATCGTCGTCGCCGTCAACAAGATCGATAAGCCGGGCGCCAACCCCGACCGCGTGCGCCAGGAGCTCACCGAGTACGGCATCATCCCCGAGGAGTGGGGCGGACAGAACATGTTCGTCAACATCTCGGCCAAGCAGAAGATCGGTATCGACGACCTGCTCGAGACCGTGCTGCTCCAGGCCGACGTGCTCGAGCTCAAGGCCAACCCCGACACCTTTGCCTCCGGTAACGTCCTCGAGGCTAAGCTCGACAAGGGCCGCGGTTCTGTTGCCACGGTTCTCGTGACCCGCGGTACCCTGCACGTGGGCGATACGCTGGTCGCCGGCCTTACCTACGGCCGCGTCCGCGCCATGCTCGACCCCAAGGGCAACGCCGTCACCGAGGCTGGCCCCTCCGACGCCGTCGAGATCCTGGGCCTGCAGTCCGTGCCCAACGCCGGCGACGAGTTCCGTGTGTTCGAGGACGAGCGCGAGGCTCGCGCCCTGGCCGATGAGCGTTCGCTCAAGGCCCGTATCGAGGAGCAGAGCCGCGTGAAGCACGTCACGCTCGAGAACCTCTTCGAGACCATCGCCGACGCCGAGGTCAAGGAGCTCAACCTGATCATCAAGGCCGACGTCCAGGGCTCCATCGAGGCCCTTCAGGACTCGCTCGACAAGATGGATCAGTCCGAGGTCCGCATCAACACGATCCACTCCGCCGTCGGTGCCATCAACGAGACCGACGTCGTCCTGGCCGACGCCTCCAACGCCATCATCATCGGCTTTGGCGTGCGTCCCGACGGCAAGGCCCGCTCCGCCGCCGAGCGCGAGGGCGTCGAGATCCGTTGCTACGACGTTATCTACAAGTGCCTCGAGGAGCTCGACGCTGCCCGCATCGGCATGCTCAAGCCCACCGAGGTCGAGGTCTCCACGGGTACCGCGACCGTCCTGGACACCTTCAAGGTGCCCAAAGTCGGTATCGCCGCCGGTGTCCGCGTCGAGGAGGGCGAGATCGCCGCGACCGATTCCGTGCGCCTGGTGCGCGACGGCATCGTGGTCTTCAACGGCAAGATTGCCTCGATGCGCCACTACAAGGACGAGGCCAAGAGCCTCAAGAGCGGTTCCGAGGGCGGCATTGGCCTGGAGAACTTCCAGGACATCAAGCCCGGCGACCAGATCGAGGGTTACCGCATCGACCAGGTTGCCCGTACCGAGTAGGGGGTAGCGTTATGAAGCAAACGCAGGCAACCCGCCGTCTGGGCGAGCAGCTTCGCGAGAAGCTTGGTTATATCCTGCTCTTTGAGGTTTCCGATCCGCGTCTCGACCTGGTCACCCTGACCGCGGTCGAGGTCGCGGTGGACCGTTCGTTCGCGCGCGTGTACGTGTCGTGCGATGCGAGCCGCTACGATGAGGTCATGGAGGCGCTCTCCCGCGCCAAGGGCCGTATTCGCAGCCTGTTGGCTCGCTCGCTCGATTGGCGCGTCACGCCCGAGCTCGATTTTCGCATCGATCGCTCGACCGATGAGGCCGAGCGCATCACGCGTGCGCTGGAAAACGTTCCGGCCACGCTTGCGATCGAAAAGGACGAGGACGGCTACCCAATTATGGATGCCGCCCAGGAGGCAGCTTTAGATGACTAATTCCGCCGACCTCGCCTCGTGCGAGTCTGCAGATATTAAACGACGCATCCTCGAGCTTATCGAGGGTGCGTCCTCCATTGCGATCTCGGGTCACACCTCTCCCGACGGCGATGCCCTGGGCTCCGTGTTGGGCCTGGGCCTTTCGCTTATGAAGGTGTTCCCCGACAAGGACATCGCCCTGCTGCTGGCAGACGACGATCCTGTTCCGCGCATTTACCGTTTTATGGAGGGCGCCGATCTGCTGGTGCCGGCATCTGCCTACACCGGCAACCCGGACCTGTTCATTTCTGTAGACGTGCCGGTCGTCGAGCGCCTCAATAATTCCGCCGAGGTGTTGCGTCGATCGGCTCACGTGGCGTGCTTTGACCATCACCCGGCACGCGAGGAGTTTGCCGAGGTCAGCCTCAGGTGTGTCAATGCCGCTGCTTGCGCCATGATTATCGACCGCTTTTTGGCCGATTGCGGCATTACCGCAAGCGATAGCATCGCCACCTGCCTGTTGTGCGGCCTGGTCACCGATACCGGTCGTTTTCAGTATCAGAACGCCGACGCTGCCGCGTTTCATGCCGCCTCGCGCCTGGTGGCGCACGGTGCCGATCCGGCGCGCGTCGCGCTCGAGGTATACCAGAGCATGCGTGTCGAGTTCTTGCACCTCAAGTCCATCGTCATGGGTCGCATCAAGACGGTCGCGCACGGGCGCGTGGCGTATAGCTATGCGTACGAGAGCGACCTTAAGGAATGCGGTGTCACCTCGGACGAGTGCGACGGCCTGGTCGATGTTGTGCGCTCGGTGATGGGCGTCGAGGTCTGCCTGTTCCTTAAGGGTATCGAGGGCGATACCAAGGTGCGCGGCAACCTTCGCTCCAAGGGTGATCTTGATGTTTCCGAGATTGCGGCCAACTTTGGCGGAGGTGGGCACCACGCTGCCGCCGGCTTTACCAACGCCGGAACGATTTCCGAGACGCTCACCGCGGCACTTCCCATGCTGGCCGAGCTGGTAGGGGAGGATCCCGCTTCGGTGACCGTCGAGCTCTAACTTTTTGGATGGTACATGGCTCGTCGTACACCTTCTCAACTTAATATGCTGCTCGCCGTCGATAAGCCGGTGGGCTGCACGTCCCACGACGTGGTTTCGCAATGCCGGCGCGCCCTCCATGAGCGGCGCGTCGGCCATGCCGGAACGCTCGACCCCATGGCATCGGGTGTCATGGTGGTGGGCGTGGGCCAGGCAACGCGTCTGCTGGGCATGCTCACGCTCGATACCAAAAGCTACGTCGCCGACATCTCGTTTGGCGTCGAGACCAATACCGATGATGCGGAAGGCGAGGCCGTCCGCACAGTGCCCATTGCCGCCGACCTGCGCGATCCGGCCTATGCCCGCGAGCGCCTGTCCGCCATGCTGGGCCCGCAGATGCAGGTGCCTCCGGCGTTTTCGGCCATTTCGGTCAACGGCGTGCGCGCCTATAAGGCTGCGCGCGAGGGCAATGCCGTGTCACTGCCCCCGCGTCCGGTCGAGGTGTACTCCGCCGACCTGATTGCCGTGGGCGGCGAGGACGACGTTTGCGTTTGGACCGTGGCGTTTTCGGTGAGTAAGGGCACCTATATCCGTGCGCTCGCTCGCGATCTGGGTCGTGCCTGCGACAGTGCGGCACATATTTCCGCACTGCGCCGTACGGCCTCCGGTGTCGTTTCCATCGGCGCTTGCCATGCGGTCGAGGAGCTTTCTGCCGAGTCCGCTGCCGGCTTTGCCCTGGATCCCATTGCGGCACTGGGCGCCACGCGCGTCGACTTGCCGGGTGATCTTGCCGACGATCTGCTGTGCGGACGTCGTATTCCTATTGAGCGCGCGCTTGCGGGCTTCGATGCGTCGAAGGCGCCGTTTGCGCTGGTGCTCGATGGCGGGCTCAAGGCGCTCGCCCGTATCGAGGGCGGTCGCTTTGTAATGGAGCACGTCTTTCCGCAGGCGATCGGCGGTGTTCGATGATGCTGGCCTCCCACGAGCTCGCGCGTATTTTTTTCGCGGGCGAGTCGGAAGAGGCCCGCATCGTCGCCGCCGATGCATTTGATGATTGCGCGTGCCTGGGCGCCGCGTCGATCGCCATCGGCGTGTTCGACGGCGTGCATCGGGGGCATCGCGAGCTGATCGACGCGGTCGTTCGCGATGCGCGTGACCACGGCTGCAAGGCGGTCGTGGTCACCTTCGATCCCGACCCGGACGTGGTGGTGAGCCCTACGCCCGCTCAAAAACTGATGACGACGGCTGACCGTCTGCATGCCCTGGCTCTCACCGGGGTCGATGCGGTCGTGGCCGTTCCCTTTACGCCCGCGGTGGCGGCACTCGACCACGTAGGCTTTCTTAAGTTGCTTTCGCGCGTCGTCGATATCCGCTCGATTCGCGTGGGTAGCGACTTTAGGTTGGGCCGCGGCGGTGCCTCGGGCGTTGCCGAGATGCAGGCATGGGGAGCCGAGCGCGGCGTTGACGTCTATGGCCACGAGCTGCTGTGCGTCGATGGGCAGACGATCTGCGCCACCCGTATTCGTCAGGAGCTCCGCCAGGGACATGTTGAGCTTGCCGCCGAGCTGCTCGGTCGCCCGTACATGCTGCGAGGTATTGTTGCCGGCGGTCGTCATCAGGGTTCCGACATGGGTTTTCCCACGGCAAACATCCAGGTGCCCGAGGGCATTCAGGTGCCTGCCGATGGCGTTTACGAGGGCCTGGTGCTGGTCGACGATACCGTATGGCCTGCTGCCGTCAACGTGGGGCTGCCGCCGACGTATGCCGACGATGCCGCCTCGGCGCATCTCGAGGCCAACTTGATCGGGTATGCGGGCGACCTGTACGGCGCCTCGGTGTCGCTGGCGTTTACGCGCTGGCTTCGCCCGTCGCGCGTGTTCGATTCGCTGGACGAGCTTATCGCGACCGTCGAGGGTAATATTGACGATATCCGTCATCATTTGGGTGAGCAGGGGGTGAGCATCCGTGATTAGCGATGAGGAAAAAGACCAGGTACGCGCTGCGTCCGACCTGGTTGCCATCGTGCAGGAAACGGTTGAGCTCAAGCCCCGTGGCCATGAGTTTTGGGGTTGCTGCCCCTTCCATGGCGAAAAGACCCCGTCGTTTCACATTATCCCCGCCACGCAGGTGTGGCATTGCTTTGGCTGTGGCGAGGGCGGCGACGTCTTCACCTACATCATGAAGCGCGAGAACCTGAGCTTTCCCGAGTCGATTCGCTACCTGGCCGACCGTGCCGGTATTGAGCTGCACGATACCGGTGCTTATCGCGAGCGCGGCACCAAGCGCGCCCGCATCTATGACCTGTGCGCTGAAACCGCCCAGTTCTATCACACCATGCTTATGCGCGGTAAGGACAGCCGTCCGCGCGAGTATTTCGCCAGCCGCGGTATGGGAGGCGACGTCTGCCGCCGCTACTGCCTGGGCTTTGCGCCGGGTCGCAACGCGCTGGTGTCGCATCTGTCCCAGGCGGGCTTTACCCCGCAGGAGATGATCGACGCCAACGTGGCCGTGAGCCGTGGGCGCGGGCAGCTTGCCGACCGTTTTTACGACCGCGTGATGTTCCCCATCTTTGACGAGCAGGGTCATAACATCGCCTTTGGCGGGCGTATTATGGGCGACGGCCAGCCTAAGTACCTCAACACCGCCGAGACGAGCGTGTTCCATAAAAAGCGAAACCTCTACGGCTTTAACTGGGCCAAGGAGTTTATCGTCGCGCAGAATACCGCCATCGTGGTGGAGGGTTATACCGATTGCATCACCTGCTGGGAGGCGGGGATCAAAAACGTCGTCGCCACGCTGGGCACGGCGCTGACGGAACATCATGTAAAGACGCTCACCCGTTTTGCCAAGCGCATTGTGTATATGTTCGATGGCGACGCCGCCGGTCAAAAGGCCGCGCGCCGCGCGATTCAGTTTATCGAGCAGGATTCGATGGACCTGCGCTGCGTGGTGCTTCCCGACGGCAACGACCCCATGGAGTTCATTACCGCGCATGGCGGCGAGGCGCTGCAGGCGCGCATCGATGCCGCCGAGCCCCTCATGGACTTTGTGTACCGCTCGCTGCAGGAGTCGAGCGACATTTCCACGCCGGGCGGTCGTGCCAAAGCGCTCGAGGACGCACTGACGCTCATCTATCCGCTGCGCGATAGCTACATGATCGATACGTACTTTATCCAGATTGCGGACCTGCTGGGTTTGGATCTGGAGACGGTGCGTTCGAGCTCAGGCCGTGTGTTTCGCGATGTTGCCAAGCGTGAGGACGCCGAGCGTCGTCGCGAGCAGAACTACGAGCGCCAGCGGGCGCAGACCGAGCGCGCAGGCAGCGCAGGCGGTCGGGCGTCTGGTTCGCAGGGGGCGTCTCGCGGCACCTGGGCGTCGGGTGCGACGCCGCCGGTGTCCACACCGGTCGAGGAAGAGCCGTACGACTATGTGCCGCTCGAGGCCTATGGGGCCGCGCCGGTCGAGGTTGTCGACGATATGCCGCCGATCGATGTGCCGGTTGGCATGGATGGCGCGGCGCCGGTTGCCGGTGCAACGGACGCGTCTGTGGCACCGACGATGCCGAT
>UQTD01000078.1 GCA_900543845.1 uncultured Collinsella sp. | reverse complement strand
GCCTACGAGCAGGGCGATGCCGCGCCGGTGGCGCCCTCCACGGACGCCCCCGCGTTCGCGAGCCGCAAGTACACGTTCGAGGCGCAGCGTGAGAGCGCATCGACCGCGTGGCCCAAGGTGCCCTTTACCGAGCAGATGCGCGAGGAGGGCTACACCATCCTGTGCCCGCAGATGGCGCCGATCCACTTTGACCTGGTCAAAGAGGTATTCCGCGGTGCTGGCTACAACTTGGAGCTGCTGCCCTCGACCGACCACGATGCCGTCGAGGCCGGCCTGCGCTATGTGAACAACGACATTTGCTACCCGTCGATCCTGGTGACGGGCCAGATTATGGAGGCCATCGAGAGCGGTCGGTACGACCTGTCCAAGACGGCCGTTGTTATCAGCCAGACCGGCGGTGGCTGCCGCGCCACCAACTACATCGCGCTCATCCGCAAGGCGCTGCGCGAGAGCGGCCACCCCGAGATTCCGGTGATCTCGCTTTCGGCCGTGGCGCTCGGCGAGGACAACCCCGGCTTTAAGGTTACGCCGGCGCTGCTTAAGCAGGCAGTCTACGCGGTGCTCTTTGGTGACGTGATGATGCAGATGCTCTATCGTTGCCGCCCGTACGAGGCAACGCCCGGTGCCGCCAACGCGCTCTACGAGGAGTACATGGCGCGCGCCCGCAAACTGGCGCCTAAGTTCAACCGCCACAACTACACCAAGCTGTGCCGCGAGGCCATCCGCGCGTTCGACACCATGCCGCTCGTGGGCGAGGGCACCAAGCCGCGCGTGGGCGTGGTCGGCGAGATCCTGGTCAAGTTCCATCCCACAGCCAACAACCACGTGGTCGATGTCATCGAGCGCGAGGGCTGCGAGGCCGTGGTGCCGGGTCTGCTCGACTTTTTCCTGTACTCCATGAGCAACGCCGAGCTGCAGAAGGACGAGCTGGGAAGCTCCGCTACCACGCGCGCTGGCATGCAGGCGCTCATCAAGCTCGTGGACTGGATGCGCACGCCGGTGGAGGAGATGCTCGAAAAGTCCCGCCGCTTTGAGGCGCCTGAGCGCATCGGCACCATGGCCGACAAGGCCCGCACGGTGCTTTCGGTGTGCAACAACATGGGCGAGGGCTGGCTGCTCACGGCCGAGATGCTCGACCTGATCGACCACGGCGCGCCCAACATCATCTGCACGCAGCCCTTCGCGTGCCTGCCCAACCACGTGGTGGGCAAGGCCGTGATCAAGGAGCTGCGCCGTCAGCACCCCGAGAGCAACATCGTCGCAGTGGACTACGACCCCGGCGCGTCCGAGGTCAACCAGCTCAACCGCATTAAGCTCATGATTAGCGTGGCCAAGGAAAACATGCGCGCCGGCAAGGGCTTTAAGCTTGAGAAGGTGGCGCCGCTCGCGATGGATGAGGTCACCGGCCAGATGCGTGCCCACGATGGCTGCGTGAGCTGCGGCTCGGTCGACGAGAGTGCCGTGGCGTCGGTCGCTGAGCGCCTGGGACGCGGCATTAAGAAGTAGCTGGCCTGCTTTGGGCTAGATATGAGGCAAACGGGTGGTAGTCGTACCGGCTACCACCCGTTTTTGCTGGACATATGTTGCGTAAACACCCCGGCTATTACCCCTTGCGAACTTAGATTTCGGAAGTATGCGGCAAAATCTGAATAGGCCGAGCATACCGGATATGTACAAGCTCTGTACCTGCGGTTTTATTGGCGGAAAACCGGGGTGTGCTCAAGGGTTCCGGAATTTGCCGCATACTTCCGCAAACGACGTCTCGGTGGCACAAAAAATCGCCCTCGGAACCCTGAGATAATGAACATATGTAGCCGTTCGCCGCAAATTACCGTCCGTTTATAGAACCCACCCCCAGCGTGCTGTCCCCTTACGGTTGAATAAATACACATCTATGGAATTACGTAAGAGAGGACTGTTCCTATGAGCTACAAGACCGTTTGCGTTGCCGGCGGCGGCGTGCTGGGAAGCCAGATTGCCTTTCAGGCAGCCTACTGCGGCTTTGATGTAACGATTTGGCTGCGCAGCGAGGGCAGCATCGGCCGTACCCAGCCCAAGATCGATCATGTGCGCGAGGAGTACATCGCTGCTATCGAGGGCATGACGGACGGCACGGGCGAGTGGTGCGCCGGTATCGCCGATAGCGGCAAGCCCTTCGACAAGGAGGCGGCACTCGCCGCCGTCGAGCGTGCCTACTCCACGCTCAAGCTGGAGCTCGACCTCGCCGAGGCCGTGGCCGACGCCGACCTGGTTATCGAATCTATGGCCGAGGACACCCAGGCAAAGATCGACTTCTACAAGAAGCTCGCCCCGGTTCTGCCGCAAAAGACCGTCATCGTGACGAACTCCTCTACGCTGCTGCCGAGCACCTTTGCCAAGTACACTGGTCGCCCCGAGAAGTACCTGTCGCTGCACTTTGCCAACTCCATCTGGAAGAACAACATGACCGAGGTCATGGCCCAGGACCAGACCGACAAGCGCTATTTCGACGAGCTCGTCGACTTCGCCAACGACATTCGCATGCTGGCACTTCCCGTCAACAAGGAAAAGAACGGTTACCTGCTCAACTCTATGCTGGTGCCGTGGCTGCTCTCGGGCCTTGACCTGTATGTCTCGGGCGTCAGCGACCCCAAGAGTATCGACCTCGCATGGACGCGCGGCACTGGCGCTCCCAAAGGTCCGTTCCGCGTGTTCGACACGGTGGGCATCCAGACGGCCTACAACATCGTTATGCAGTATCAGAAGGTCCCGGGCCTGGTGAGCCCGCTGCTCAAGAAGATGATGATGCCCTACAACTTTAAGGCCATGGCATCCGTCCTCAAGAAAATGCTTGACGAAGGCAAGTTGGGCGAAAGCTCGGGCGAGGGCTTCTTCAAGTACTAACAATGATCCCTCGGGGACGGAGGAAAACGGATCATTTTCGTCCGCCAACAGTGAGAAGATGGATCCAGAAATAGAAAGGAGTGGCAATGGGCCGGTTCGGGCTTTGAGGACAAGTTACTGCAGGCCCAGGGCGATTTTTCGCTCAATGCGGGCCAGCACAGCGTGACGTATCTGCCGAGTTCTGACATGGCAACGACTGGTCGCTACCAGGTGCTGCTGTACGACAACAACTTTGGTGCGGCTGAGAGCTATCCCAAGTTCGACTGGGGCCAGCTGGGCGCCGCGGTGGTGACCGACTACAACAAGGGCACGCATTCGTTTGGGCGCATCTTTACAGTGGACGAGACGGCGCGCACCTACGAACTTGAGGACCAGATCGCCGTGCTGTTTTCGGGCTATGTGAGCAGCGCGCAGCGCGTCGGCAATTCGAATAGTATGCTCGTGGCTTCGGGCCAGGCCAAGACCTTTACCGAGTACGATCGCTATGGACTGCCCATCGCCACCTACGAGATGGAAGCCGAGAAGTACATCTATCGCGTGTACAAGTACGAGCTGTAGAGCCGCGCTTAGGTTTGACCAATGGAGTATGAAAACACGCCGTTCGCCGATGCCCCCTCCGCGAGTGGCAGCCATATGGTTTGATGTTAGAAACATATAGTTGTCGTCAGCCTGCTGACGACATTCCCCCTGATATCGGAGGTTCCAGGTATGTTTCGCGCTCCGTTAAACAACTATCGATTGGGCTAACATGGGCCGCCGTGCTATTTCGATAACCCTTGCAGTGATCTGCCTGGCTGTGCTCCTGGGCGCTACAGGGCTGTTTGCTATAAGCCGAGAAACGTCCTATATGCAGGAATGCGCTTCCGAAGGGTTTGCCATTGATGGTTACTATCGGGATGACAAAACGAGTCGGGAAACCCTGGCTTTTCTTGAGGAGGACAACTGTCGATGGCAGCTGGTCGATCAAGACGGAATCTGCACAGACGGGCAGTTTAAGCGTACGGATGACCCCAACATCCTGATATTAAAGAAGGAAAACGGCGAAGAATTCGGCACGGTTCACGTTGCGTATATATCGCGCCGACGCAATCAGGGGCAGATTTACCTAATTAGAAATACTGAGGTGACCCGATTTTATCTTGTGAGCACCGATCCGGCGTTTACGGTGGAGTCTGGCGATGTCGATGCGGACGTCTGATTCACGGCAATAAAACAGCGAGCGGGGCGCGGGTATGAACTGCACCCCGCTATTTGCTCGTGTCCGTATTGCGTCTGCGCCTCGTCATAACTTGCGTCTGTGTGAGCATTCATCCCGCGCCGGCATCACTTCACATCGAACTCCACGCGATCGAGCTCGGGCACATTGAGGTCGATGAGCTTGCGGGCGATGTGACGGTCGTGTGCCCCAAGCGCCTCGCTTGTCGTCACATGGGCGACAACCTCGCGCTCGACGATGCCCTCCTCGTCGCCTTCGGTGGCCGAGGTTTCGACGGCGACGGTGTAATCCTTAAAGCCTGGCAGCACCGCGGCAAGCTCGCGCGTGGTTTCGGTGACGCCGTAGCCGTCCTGCACGCCGGACTGCGCCGAGCCAATAGACCCCGCCGTCATGACGATGCAGGGGATGGCAAAGACTACCGTGCCCACAATGATGCGGCGGCGCACCTTGCGTGATAGCTCGTCGACCTCGGCATCTTCCTCGGCAGTCACAATGCCGTCGCCGTTGAGGTCGCGCTTGAGCGGCACGCGCAAAAGAAGCAGAACGGCTTCGGCCGCGAGTGCGATAAAGACCACGTTGATGCCAAACTCGTAAAGCGCCGAGAGAAACAGTGACCCGCTTGCGATGGCGATGCCATAGCCCGCCGCGCAGAGGGGCGGCATGAGCGCGGTCGCCACAGCCACCCCGGCGATGAGCGTGGCGGGTTCCTGGTCGCGCGAGTTGCCCAGGCCACCCGCAAAGCCGCCCGCGAGCGCGACGGCAAGGTCCCACACAGTCGGTGTCGAATTGTCGATGATGGCGGCCGTGGTGGTGCCAAGGGGCGAGAGCTTAAAGTACAACGTGGACGTGGCCAGGCAAAAGGCCATCTGCAGAGCCAAGCTCGCGACGGCCTCAAGGGTAATCTCGCGGTCGAGCGTGGCGATGCCGTATGCCATGGCAAGGACCGAGCCCATGAGCGGGCAGATGAGCATGGCGCCTACAATGGCGATATCCGAGTCGATATCGAGGCCGATGCTCGCGATCAACATGGCAATGATCAAGATGCATAAGTGTGAGCCAGTCAGGCGCGCCCCGTTTACAAAGCGCTTGCGAATCACGTGATAGGGCGCGCGTCCCTCGCGAATGTTGAATGCCCGCTTTAGAAAGCGGCTTGCGTTCTCCATGGCCTCGCTGTGGGCGGGGCGGATGCCGTGGCGCCGATGATGGCGCTCGCGCAGTCGCTTGAGCTGTTGTTTATCGAGTTCCATGTCCACCTCGTTCTGGCACGTGCCGCGTATCCCGCCCGTCGTCTTTACTCTACACCGCGTTGAGCGAGGTGTCAGACAGGGTTTGTTGACCTGGAAGTCAGGCCAATCGGCATGACTAAAAACGCCGTGAGGATCATAAGAGTCAAATAGACAAAAAAGCGCGGGGCCGGATGGTCTCCGACCCCGCGCTCTGCACGGGTGCGTTGTTATTGGGTTTAGCCCAGCAGGCTCAGGCCAACAGAGACAAACGCCAGGATAACGCCGACGATAGACTCGCCGCCCAGCAGGCCGCTGGCGACAACCAGGCCCTGCTCCTGGAAGGCGGCGTCCTTGGCGGCCTTCTCCTCGTCCGAAAGACCGGCCTCGGCGTCGCGGTGAGCGGCCCACTTGTCGTAGACGAGCTTAACGCAGGAGCCCAGGAAAGCCGTGAGCGACATATAGAACGGCAGGTACACGCCCAGGCCGATCATCATGGCCGGAATGCCGAGCCAGTACATGACGATGCCGGCGATAAAGCCGCCTGCGAACCACGGCACGCTCGGGATGCCCGAGACCATGGTGGCGACCACGCTTGCCTGCGCGGCAACGAAGCTCTTGTCGGGGCCGAAGGCGTCCGGACCATAGGCGGTGACGAGCGCGACCATGACGGCTGCGGCGACCAGGGCGCCCACGATGCCGCCGATGGCCTGCCCGACCCACTGTGCGCGCGGGTTGGTGCCCAGCACGGCGCCGGCCTTGAAGTCGTTCATGACGTCGCCCGCAAGGCCGCACGCTACGGCCACGATGCCGGCGATAAAAAACAGCTTGACCTGAGCGAGCTGTGCGAAGGCGGCAACGATGAGCATGACGATGAGGCCGAAGATCTCCATGGGGTCGATGCCCGTCTGGCCGCAGCTCTGCGCGCTCATGATGGTGGTGACAAAGGTGAACAGCGTGACGATGACGGCCGGAACGGGGCCAAGGTCGAGCACGATGGCGATGATCACGGCGATGGCGGCAGCGCCCAGGCCGATGATACCGGCGTCGAGCTTAAGGGAGCCCGAGATGAGCGACTGCTCGTCGGTGTCGGTGGAGCTGTCGGCGGCGAGGCCGCGGACGATACCGGCGACCTGCGGCAAGATGTCCTTGAGGACGACGGCGACGCCAAAGCCCATCATGAGGCCCATACCCAGGGACTTAACAATGCCCTGTGCGGTCATAACGTCAAACAGACCGGCAGCGGTGCCGCCGACAATGATGCCAAAATTGCCCAGCAGCGCGCCGGCAAACCAGAACGCGACCGGGGCGAAGCCCACAAGGAAGCCGACGGAGAGCAGCATGGGCGAGTTGTAGATGGCAAAGGTCACGCCAGGGATGTTGAGCGTGCACAGCATACTGGGCACCACGCCCAGAGCATCGCGCAGCACACTGTAGATGCCGGCGATGGCCATGGAGCCAAAGAGCTGCTTGCCGGTCTTGCCGCCGGCCTCGGTCGCGCGCAGGGTCTGAGCTGCGGCGTTGCCGGTGGGGAACTCCAGCGCGGCGTCCACGATAAAGTGACGGTGGATGAGCGCTGTCGCCAGAAGGCCCAAGATGGTGCCGGCGAGTGCCACGATAAACATGTCGAGCCAGCTGATCTGGTCGGCATAGCCCAGCATCCAGGCGCCCGGGATGGTAAACGCCAGACCGCCGGCGACCATGGCGCCTGCGGACATGATGGTGTGGGTGACGTTGGCCTCGTTGAGGCTGGCGTTGCCCATGAGCTTAAGGAAGAACAGCGAGATGACGGCAGCGAAGACGATCGGCCAGGGGAGTGCGCCCATCTTGAGGGCGGTATAGGCCGAGCTTGCCGTGATGATCACGCAGCCAAGGACGCCGATGACGACGCCGCGCAGCGTGAGTTGCCCGCGCATCGAAGCACGGTTCGAGGGATTGCTCATGTAGAACTCCTTTGCGTATATCCGCTTCCCCCGGGAGCGCCGCTACGGATACGGCGCGGGAAGTCGGGTTACCAAGGGCCGCCGCGTGAGCTCGCGCGCGACCGCGCACCAGTATAGCGGCAAGGTAGTCATTTTGGGACGGGGCTATTTTAGCTACCCCAATATGTCGGTTGATATTTGCCCCAATCCCAGATAATTCGTCGACTGTCAAAGGGTAGCTAAAATAGCCCCGTCCCAAAATGACTACCTGGGATGGCTGGTTCGGGTAGGCGATATACTGCTGGGCAGACGAAAGGAGCGCCGACGATGCTTAATGGGTGCGCATATATATTGACGGTCGACGTGGGCAACACGTTCATTCGCTTTGGCCTGTTTGCCGAGGATTCGGCCGCGGCGCAGGAATGTCCGCTTGCGACGTGCGAGATCACCACGCCGTCGAGCATCACAGCAGACGAGGCGCGCATGCGTCTCGTGCAGGTCATGGCCGCACTGGCGGCCGATGCGGGCATGCCGGGTGCGCTTGTGCCCGCGGCTGCTGTGCTGAGCTGCGTGGTCCCG
>UQTD01000077.1 GCA_900543845.1 uncultured Collinsella sp. | reverse complement strand
GGGGGCGGGGGCGTCGGGCCCGGCGAACGCAAAGACGCGCGGGGCGATGCGGTCGCGGGCGATGCTGGCCCAAGCGCAGCCGGTGAGGATGGCGTTGGTCAGGATGAGCATCACAAAGGCGAGCGGCTCGTTCTGCGCGACGAGGCCAATAGCGCCCCAGACGGTCAAAAAGAGCTGGAACAGGCCGAAGGCGACGCTCCAGGCGAAGGCGCCCTTGGTGACGGTGCCCGACTGAGCGCGAATGGCCTTGGCTTCGCGCAAAACAAGGTAGACGGTCGCCGCAAGACCGACGAGCGAGATGGCGGCAGCGAACATGCTGAGACTCCTCACAAACTTAAAACCTACGAAAGCGGGGGTTTACCCGATTGTTACCTAAATATGCGCTGCATTTGCGGGCTGCGCACAACAACCAGCCATATTAACGCGCATGTGCGGCGGTGTGGCGCAATGTAGTGGCGGCCTGCGCGATAATGGACGGGAATTACACGGAAACGTAAAGGCTTCTTAAAGAAATGGCGAGGATAGAGCTATGGGCGAGCAGGTTTGTATGACGGGTGCCGAGTGCTGCGGCGGAGCTGCGGGCGTGGATGCGAACGGTTATCCGGTCGAGACTACGGGCAATGCGGTGCTGGACATCTTGGAGCATCGCTCGTCTACGCGCGCCTTCGCGCGTGATGACGACGACCGTCCCGTGGCGGTGACCGACGAGCAGCGGGCGGCGATTCTGCATGCGGCGAGTCGCGCGCCGTCGGCGGGCGCCATGATGATGTATTCCATCGTGAGCATCCGCGAGCAGGCTACGCTCGACCGCCTGGCCGACCTGTGCGACCACCAGCCCATGATCGCCAAGGCGCCCTGGGCACTCATATTTGTGGTCGATTATGCCAAGTGGATCGATCTGTTTGAGCACGTGGGCTGCTTTGAGCCCGAGTTTGTCGAGCGCACGGGCAAGGCGCCCCGCCGCGCGCCGGGTTTGGGCGACTTTGCCATCGCGGCCCAGGACGCCGTGATCGCCGCGCAAAACGCCGTGGTCGCTGCTGAGGCCCTGGGCCTGGGGAGCTGCTACATTGGCGACATCGTGGAGAACGCCGAAGAAGTGGCCGAGCTGCTGGGCCTGCCGCCCTATACCATGCCGCTGTCGATGCTCATCATCGGCACGCCCCGTAAGGAGCGTCCGGCGATTGCGCATCCCGTGGTGAACCTGGTGCACGAGGAGCGCTACTGCCGCGCCGATGCTGCGACTATGGATGCGCAGGTGGCCGAGATGGACGCGATGTTCCGCCCGCATGCCCGCGAGGTGGGGGAGCGCGTCGTGGACATCTATACCCGCAAGCACACGAGCCCCTTTATGGCCGAGATGAGCCGATCCATGGAGTGGTGGTTCAAAAATTGGCTCGGAAAATGACGGATGTGACAAAGGGACGGTCCCTTTGTCACATTCCATATCGCCGCGGTGGCCTAAAGGCCGTATAAATGTTTATCTAGCTGGGAAAACAGCGCCATTCAAACATGGGCCGATTACCTATAATTCCTTCGAACATTAAAGTTGGGAGGAAACCGGCTTATGGAACAGAAGGCCAAGGAGGCAGCCTCGCACGCTGCGATTCCTGTGAGCATCTCGGCGATGCTCGTCACGCTGGGCGTGGTGTACGGCGATATCGGCACCAGCCCTATGTATGTAACCAAGGCGCTCGTTGCCGGCAACGGCGGCATCGGAAGCGTGACGGAGGAGTTCGTGCTTGGCGCGCTCTCCCTTGTCGTGTGGACGGTCACGCTGCTGACCACCATCAAGTATGTGCTCATCTCGCTGCGCGCCGATAACCATGGTGAGGGCGGCATCTTTGCCCTGTACAGCCTGGTCAAGCGCTGCGGCAAGTGGCTTATCATCCCCGCCATGCTGGGTGGTGCCGCGCTGCTCGCCGACGGCATCCTGACGCCGGCCGTTACCGTTACCACGGCCATCGAGGGCCTGCGCACCATCCCGGCGGTCCATGCCGTGCTGGGCGATGACCAGGGCCGCGTCGTCGCCATTACGCTCGCCATCATCATCGTGCTCTTCTTGGTGCAGCGCATCGGTACGGCCAAGATCGGTCACGCCTTTGGCCCCATCATGACGCTGTGGTTCCTGTTCCTGGGCGGCACGGGTCTGTTCTTTGTCTTCCAGTACCCCGCCGTGCTGCTGTGCCTCAACCCGGTGCGCGGCATCGCCTTTTTGCTGAGCCCCAACAACCACGCGGGCATCATGATTCTGGGCAGCTGCTTCCTCGCCACCACCGGTGCCGAGGCGCTCTACTCCGACATGGGCCACGTCGGCCGCGGCAACATCTACGCCACCTGGCCGTTCGTTAAGTGCTGTCTGCTGCTTTCCTATATGGGCCAGGGCGCTTGGCTTATGAACAACGCTGCCAACCCCGAGCTCATGGGCATTGCCGACCTCAACCCGTTCTACCAGATGCTCGCTCCGGGTCTGCGCCCGTTTGCCGTAGGCCTTTCCACCGTCGCGGCCATCATTGCCTCGCAGGCGCTCATCACCGGCGCGTTTTCGCTGGTGTCCGAGGCCAGCCGTCTGGACCTTATGCCGCACATGCAGGTCTTCTACCCTGCCGAGACCAAGGGCCAGCTCTACATCCCCATGGTCAACAACGTCATGCTTGTCGGCTGCGTCATCGTGGTGCTGCTGTTCCAGAACTCGGCGCATATGGAAGCCGCCTACGGCCTTGCCATTACGCTGACCATGATGTGCACTACGCTGCTGCTCTTCTTCTACCTGCATGAGGAGCGCAAGCTCAAGGTTGCTCCGTGGATCTTCGCGGCCTTCTTCCTTTTGCTCGAAGGCTTCTTCTTCGTGAGCTCGCTCACCAAGTTCTTCCACGGCGGCTACTTCACCATCCTTATGGCTGCACTCATCATGGGCATTATGGTGTGCTGGTACAACGGCACGGCGGTCGAGCAGCGCCAGTTTACGCTGCTGCCGCTGCGCAGCTACCTGCCGCAGCTCAAGCGCCTGCGTGACGACGACCGTTACGAGCGCATGAGCGACAACGTCGTGTACCTGACCAAGGACACCCATACCGACTACATCGACCGCGATATCGTCTATTCGATCTTGGACAAGCATCCCAAGCGCGCCCGCGCCTGGTGGTTTGTGAATGTCGAGACTATGGACGAACCGCACACCTTTGCCTATTCGGTCGAGACGTTCGGCACCGACTACGTGTTCCGCGTGCATCTGTACCTGGGCTACAAGATTAACCAGCGCGTCAATGCCTACCTGCGTCAGGTTGTTCAGGACCTGGCTGCCACCGGCGAGCTGCCGCCGCAGACGCATGACTACTCGGTCTACAAGGATCCGGGTAACATCGGCACGTTCAAGTTCGTCCTGATCCGTAAGCTTCTGGCGCCCGAAAGCGATGTGGAGCCCAGCGAGCGTACGGCCATCACGCTCAAGTACATCATCCGCCGCGCCGCCGGCACGCCTGCACGCTGGTACGGCCTGGAGAACTCCAACGTGAGCTTTGAGTACGTGCCGCTGTTCACCAAGTTCAAGGCCGTGAACAAGATGCAGCGCCTGGCCCCCAATGAGCGGCCGTAGTCGACGCTCGAGGTTTGTCTGCGAACGGGCGGGTTTGTATTGACGGGGATTGAGTCCTGGGAGGAAACCATGGATGCAAAGGTGCTTGACGGTTGCGATCTTGCGACCGAGCTGGTGCGTGAGGCGCGCGTCGACGCCGCCGAAGATCGGTTCTTTACGAATCGTGCCAACATGGACATGGCCGATCGTGTGATTTCGGTCGTGGTGACGGTGCTTGTCGCGGTGTGCGTGTGTGCCCTGCTCGCGCACGTGCTGTTTGTCTAGCGACTGCCGGTCGTAGAAGGCTTTACACTTAGAACCACCACGAGGGAAAACCACCACAAAGGTGCCTGTCCCCTTTGTGGTGGTTTTTGTTTTTGAGGGAGGGGTACGGTGTCTATGGACGTCCGTGCGGACGGCGATATCGCCGATAGCTTTTGGTGGCGGCGCACAACGCTGACGCGCCGCACTCCTCTGTATGACGCCTGCGTATCGGTGGGGCTGCTGGTCGCGGCGACGATTGTGGGCGCGCTGCTCGACCATCCGGGTCTCGCGCCGAGCATCATGATCGTCTATGTGTTCGCCGTTCAGCTGTGCGCATTCTTTACCTGGAGTCGCCTGTATTGCTTGCTGAGCTCGGCTGCCGCCGTGGCGCTCTACAACTTCTTGTTTGTCGACCCGCGCTACTCGCTGTCGCTTATCGACCGCGGCTATCCCGGCATGTTCTCCATCATGTTCGTGGTCTCGCTTGTGTCGAGCTCGATTGCGTTGGCCCTGCGCCGCGCCTTGGCACAGGCTGCCGCCAGCGACCGCCGCACGCATATGGTGCTCGAGACCAACCGCATGCTGCAGCGGTGCGCCGATCAGCATCAGATCGTTCATGCCATGGCTACGCAGCTGGCGCGTCTTTCGGGCTGTCCGGTCGTGTGGTACAGCGCCGACGCCGAGGGCGATGACCTGCTGCCGCGTGCGACGTACACTGCCGTGGGCGATGCCGCCCCGGTGCATGAGCTGGCGCCGCAGATGCCGCCGCGGCTCTCGGCGTCCGCCTATGTGGGAACGCCGCTTGACGCCACGTTTGGCGGATCGGCGTTCTATGGCATCTACCTGACGGTTCGCACGGGCGACGGCTTCGTGCGCTCGGGCGCCCCCGCCTCGGTGGTGGGCGTGCTGGCTATCGTTGCCGAGCCCGACGTGCTGACGCACGAGGAGCGGACACTTGCCGATGCCATCGTGAGCGAAGGCGAGCTGGCGCTCGACCGCGCCCGCGCCATGGAGGCCCGCGAGGAGGCGGCGGTACTCGCCAAAAACGAACAGCTGCGCGCCAACCTGCTGCGCTCCATCTCGCACGATCTGCGCACGCCGCTCACTAGTATTTCGGGTAATGCCGACGTGCTGCTCGACCAGGGCTCGACCGGCACCGCCGTGCTCGATGCCCAGACTCGCCGCGGCCTGCTTCTATCCATTCGCTCGGATGCGCTGTGGCTCAACGCCACTGTCGAGAACCTGCTCGCCATCACCAAGCTCGAGGGCGGCGGCATGCATCTTTCGACTACGCTCGAGCTTATGGACGATATCGTCGAGGAGGCGCTGCGCCACGTAAGTCCGGCCGTGCGCGAGCACGATCTTAAGGTGGTGCCGTGCGACGAGCCGGCGCTCGTCAACGTCGATGCGCGCCTGATGGTGCAGCTGGTGGTCAATCTGGTGAACAACGCCATCACGTATACGCCGGCGGGCTCGCATATCGTGATTTCGATTGGCGTCGACGATGGACGCGTGGCGTGCTCGGTGGCCGATGACGGCCCGGGCATTGCGCCCGAGGACCGCGAGCGGATCTTTGAGTCGTTCTACACCGCCAACCACGGTTTGGCCGACAGCCACCGTAGCGTGGGCCTGGGACTTTCGCTCTGCCGCTCCATTGCGCTGGCGCATGGCGGTAGCATAGAGGTTGCCGCGGCGGACCCGCACGGCTCGGTCTTTACGATTGAGCTTCCCGTCGCCGACGTTTCGTTTGATAAGGAGTAGCGCTGTGCCGAACTCTGCCGTAAAACCGCTCATCTTGGTCGTTGAGGACGACCCCGCCGTTCGCAATCTTATTGTTGCCGCGCTCGAGGCGCACGGCTTGCGTCATATGGCCGTGGAGACCGCCCATGCCGCCATTGCCGCTGCCTCATCGCAGGCACCGAGCATTGTGCTGCTCGATCTTGGTCTGCCCGATATGGACGGCGTCAAGGTGGTGGAGTCGGTGCGCGCATGGTCGGGCATGCCGATCATCGTGGTCTCGGCGCGCAGTGAGGATGCGGACAAGATTCGCGCACTCGATGCCGGCGCTGACGATTACCTGACCAAGCCGTTTTCGGTCGAGGAGTTGCTCGCGCGCATTCGCACGACGCTCAGGCGTCTTTCGTATGTACAGACGGGCGGTGTTACCTCCGAGGGCTCGTTCGATACCGGCGAGCTGCATATCGACTTTGACGCCGGCATCGCCACGATGGATGGCGAGGAGCTGCATCTGACGCCGATCGAGTACAAGCTTCTGTGCCTGCTGGCGCACAACGCCGACAAGGTGCTCACGCACCAGTCTATCTTGCACGAGATTTGGGGCACGGCAACTAAGAGCGACCTGGCGAGCCTGCGTGTCTTTATGGGCACGTTGCGCAAGAAGATCGAGTCCGACCCCGCGCATCCGCGCTATATCCAGACGCATGTGGGTATCGGTTACCGATTGGTCACCCAAGGCTAGATCGCCGGCCACCATCCCAATATGAGTTGCGGTGAAATACGGTCTAAATTTGCCTCATTCCAGGCAAAACAGTCCGTATTCCACCGCAACTTTGTCTATTTGCCCTCGGGCTTGCTGGCGTAGAACTTCTTCTTTTTGGGCTTGCCGGCAGGAGAGGGTTTGCCGGCAAAGTTCGACTTGCCGTTGCCGGCCTGCGCGTGCGCGGGTACTGCCGCACGGGGCTTGCGGGCTTCGGGATTGCGCAGTTCCTCGGTTCGCTCTGCAATCTCCTCGGCGCTAAAGCCGACTTCGGCCATGGCGTCCTCGATGGGCAGGCGGCGCACGATATAGCAATGATGCACCTTCTGGTTGCGCGCGAAGTCCTCGGGGATGGTCTGCGCCGTAATGTCCTCCAGCACGACGCCCGCGCGCGCGAGCTTGCGCGTCTCGGGACGGAAGCCGCGCAGGTTGCAGCTAAAGATGGCATGCCCGCCCTGTGCGAGCAGGCGGGATACGCCGGCCAAAAGCTCAACATGGTCGCGCTGGACATCCCAGGTGCGGCGGCCCATCTTGGACGAGTTCGAGAACGTGGGCGGGTCGACAAAGATCAGGTCCCAGCGGTTGCGCGTCTGGCGTTGGTCGCGAATCCAGGCGAGCACGTCGTCGCGCACAAAGTGATGCTGCGGGCCGACAAAGCCGTTCTGGCGCATGTTGCGCTCGGCCCAGTCCAGGTAGGTGTTGGAGAGGTCGACCGTCACGGTCTCCTCGACGCCGCCATCGGCCGCATAGCAGGTGGCGGTGCCGGTGTAGGCGAACAGGTTGAGGAAGCGGCGCGCCTGCTTGGCGTGCTCGCGCACCAGGTTGCGGGTGACGCGGTGATCCAGGAAGATGCCCACATCCAGGTAGTCGTCAAAGTTGACGGCAAAGGTAAGGCCGCCCTCTTCGATGAGCGGCAGACGGCGACGTGCGATGTTGGCGCGCTCGCCCGAGCCGCCCTTGCCGGCGCCCTGTTTGCCGTACTGCGAGCCGCCGCGCGAACGCATGCGGGCCTTGGCGTGCACGTGTTCGGCCGGAACATCCAGGATGCGCGGCGCGATGGCCAAGATGTCGAGCATGCGGGCCTGGGCAAGCGCGGGGTCGATGGTCTTGGGCGCGGCGTATTCGGCGATGACGAGCCAGCGGCCCGGCGTCTGCGGGCAGCCCTCGTACAGATCGATGGCGGCGGAGTAATCGGGCAGGTCGGCATCGTAGACGCGGTAGCAGCTCACGCCCTCGCGCTTTGCCCACTTGCGACGCAGGCGTGCGTTCTTGCGCAGGCGGTTGGCGAACTGCTCGGACTCGGGGATGAGCACGGGCAGCGGCTTGCCGTCGCCCAGGTCGAGTGTGGCGGCAGGTTCGGGCATGGGGGTGTTGGCGGCTTTGTCGTTGACTTCGTTGGCATCCGCAACCTCGGCCTCGGCATCCGCACTGGTCGCAGCCTCAAACGCTGCGGCGGCGTAGTCGAGCGAAGGCCAGACTTCGACGGTCGCCTCCTCGTTGTTGGGCATGACGGCGATCGAGCGCTCGGGCTCGGCGTGGAGCGCGCGGGCCAGCAATCCGTCGCGGGTGAGCGCGGCGACC
>UQTD01000076.1 GCA_900543845.1 uncultured Collinsella sp. | reverse complement strand
TCTTTTTAGTGCCCTCGGATTGGGTCATAGTGTCTGTCCGTCCTCTACCTGCGGCATTGCCATGGTAGTCATTGGGGCGGCACTTGGGGACGTTCCTTTTCTGCCGGCAGTTGGGGACACTCCTTGCACCAGCGTTGCATCGAATGCTCGGGAAAATGCGAGCCGGTATTTGGGCGAATAATGGGTCGCGGTTTCCGGATGGGATGGGTTGCGGAAAGTGCGACCCGGAATATTGCTCTGAAACGGGATGCCGTTTCCCTGACGCGCCTCAAACGGAAAGCGCATCCCATTCCGGAGCTCCAAAACGGGATGCGCTTTCCGCGCGGAAGAATTGTCGCGGCTGCGTTAAGCGGTGCCGCTCGTTATTCGCCCAGCACCAGTGCTGCGAGTTCGTCCTGGGTGTCCACCACGTAGTCGGCGCCGGCGGCCTCCAGCTCTGCGCGGCCGCGGAAGCCCCAGCTGACGCCCGCGCTCTTAAGGCCGGCGTTGTGGCCGGTCAGGATATCGACATTGGAATCGCCCACATAGAGCGTGGTTGCCGGATCGGCGCCCAGCTCCTCCATCACATGCAGCGTGACGGGTGCTTCGGGCTTGGGCGGAAACGCATCGACACGGCCCTGCACCAGCGCAAAGCGATCGGGGCCAAAGTATTCCTCGATAAGCGGAGCCGCCGAGACGTGGTCCTTGTTAGTGAGCACGGCAAGCTGCACGCCCGCGGCGCGCAAGCGGTCGAGCATCTCGATCGTGCCGGCATAGGGGGCGGTGTGGTCCTCCTTGTGCTCGCCGTAATAAGCTCTAAACTCGGCAAGCGTTTGCTCAAACATGCGGCCGTCGCCCGCATACTCGGCGGGCATAAAGCGCTCGACCAGCTTGAGCATGCCGTTTCCCACCTTGTAGCGGTATTCGTCGACGGCAAACGTGGGCCAGCCGTGCGCCTCGCAGGTATGGTTGCCGGCGGCCGCCAGGTCCTCGATCGTGTTGAGGATGGTGCCGTCTAAATCAAAAATCACATGGGAAAAAGCTGCTGCCATGAAAGCTCCCGTCATTGGGTTTCAAAACGCACCTCATAATACTGGGCTTCCGCGTTGGGCGCGCTTGGAATCTGAACATCTCTAGGGATATCAAGCCACATCGCGCCGACCGTGCGAATTTGCCGTTAGCAAATTCTCGGTAGCTGCTCTCCCACGAGCATGTCGAGGATGCGGGTCGAGCCCCAGCCGGTGCGTACGCGCACGGCGGGTCGAGCGCCCTCGGCAAGCGGCAGCACGCGACCGATGATGGCGGCATTCTCGCCGTAGCGCGCGGCGCGCATAGCCGCCAGCGCGGCATCGGCCTGCTCGGCTGGCACCACGGCGACCATCTTGCCCTCGTTTGCCACCTGCAGAACGTCGTAGCCGAGCATCTCACATGCCGCCTGCACGTCGGGGCGCACGGGCACGGCATCCTCGTCGATCTCCATGGCAACGCCGCTGGCTTGGGCAAACTCGTTGAGTGTGGATGCCAGGCCGCCGCGCGTGGGGTCGCGGAAGCAGCGGGTGTCGGGGGCGGCGGCGAGCACGTCGGCAATCAGATGATTGAGCGGCGCAGCGTCGCTTTCGATCGTGCTTGAAAACGCCAAGCCCTCGCGTTGGCTCATGATGGCGATGCCGTGGTCGCCCAGCGTGCCCGAGACCAAGATGACATCGCCGGGCTGGCAGTTTGCACCGCTGAGCGCTACGCCCGCGGGCACTTCGCCCACGCCGGCGGTATTGATGTAGACGCCGTCGGCGCCGCCACGCTCGACTACCTTGGTGTCGCCGGTGATAATCTTCACACCTGCCTCATGTGCCGTTTCGGCCATGGTCTGCACAATCTGGCGCAGCTTGTCCATGGGATAGCCCTCTTCGAGGATAAAGCCGCATGAGAGGTAGCGCACGTTAGCGCCCGAGGTCGCGACGTCGTTGACGGTTCCGCATACGGCGAGGCGTCCGATGTTGCCGCCGGGGAAGAACTGCGGCGTTACCACAAAGCTGTCGGTCGACATGGCGATTCGCCCGCTGGCGGACAGCGCGGCGACACCGGCATCGTTGCCCGCAAGCAGCTCGGGCGACCCAAAGGCATCCAGAAAGACCTCATCGATAATGCGCTTCATCATCTGGCCGCCGGAGCCGTGGCCCAGCAGGACAGTGCTATCGGTGATGCTATGGGACATATCGAAAACTCCAATCGTGGGTGGAATCGGCAATAGCCGAGTGTGGCAGAATCGATGTTAAGTAAAAGTCAGCGAGCGCCATTCAGACGAAGTGAGTTGCCTTGAAAGAGGAAGCTGCTGGGCTTTTGCCCGCAGCCGACGATTGAAAGGCAAATCGCTCGCCTGAATGGCGCGCAGCGTCGGCCGGTCCGCCGTTCGCTAGAACGGCGGAACCTAGCAGTCGCGATAACGGTAGTACGCCGCGCAGCTGCCTTCGGAGCTCACCATGCACGGGCCGACGGGGTGTTCGGGCGTGCATGCGTGGCCAAAGAGCGGGCAGCTGCTCGGCGTGATGGCACCGCGCAGCACGTCGCCGCAGCGGCAGCCGCGTGGCTCGACCGTCGGTTCAATGGGCACGTCAAAGCGGGTGCCGGCATCAAAGCGCGCGAATTCGGGTCGGATGGAAAGACCCGAGTTGACAATCGGTCCCAACCCGCGCCACGTGGTGTCGCACGGCTCAAATACCTGCTCGACTAGCTGGCGCGCCACAGGGTTGCCGTCTGCATTGACGCCACGGCGGTAGGCGTTGCCAATCGCGGGCCTGTCCTCGACAACCATCTGGACCAGCATGCAGATGCCCTGCAAGATATCGACCGGCTCAAAACCGGTGACTACGCCGGGGGTATCGAACTCATCGACCAAAAACCCAAAGGGTGCCAGGCCTGTGATGGTAGCGACGTGACCCGGCAGGATAAAGCCGTCGATGGTCGTCTCGGGATCGTTGGAAATCGCACGCAGAGCCGGAGGTGTGGTCTTGTGAGCACAGTAGACCGAGAAGTTCTGGAGCCCGCGCGCGTCGGCCTCCAGGATAGCGGCGGCAATGGTGGGCGTTGTGGTCTCAAAGCCGACGCCCATAAAGATGACCGGGCGTTCGGGATTTTGCTCGGCAATGTCGAGTGCGTCGAGCGGAGAGTAGACGATGCGGATGTCGCGCCCCGCCGCCTTTTGCGCGGCAAGCGAGGTGGACGATCCAGGCACGCGCATCATGTCGCCAAAGGTGGTGATGATAGCGCCGTCCATGTTGGAAAGCGCGATTGCGTGATCGATGTCGCGGTTGGCGGTGACGCAAACGGGGCATCCCGGGCCGCTTAGCAGTTTGAGTCCCGTCGGCATAATGGAGCGAAAGCCATAGCGGCCAATGCTCACGGTATGCGTACCGCAGACTTCCATGAGGTTGATGCTGCGGTTGCCGACAAGCTCATGAATACGATCGATGAGCTCGCGAGCCAGCTTGGGGTCGCGAAATGCCGAAAAGTCGATACCGGAGCGAACCGGCTGCGCCGCCGCCACTAGTATGCCTCAGCCGGGTTGGTGGCGAGCTGGTCCTCTTCGGCCAGCTCGGCCATGGTATTGACGAGCTCGAGTGTCTCTTGGGCTTCCTGCTCGTCGACAATCTGAATGCCAAAGCCGGCGTGCACGAGAATATAGTCGCCTACCTGTGCCGTCGGCACGAGGCGCAGCGAAACGGGGCGCTCGATGCCCATCATGTCGACGGTCGCCTTAAGGTCGTCGTCGCGTTTAACCACTTTACCGGGAACGGCAAGGCACATAATGTTCCCCTTTTATACGTTTTGCGCTGGATAGGCGCCTAATTACCCATCAGTTGATGGTAGCGCTCGCGGGGTTTGCGGGCAAACGCGTTACGCCTGTGAGACGGCTGGGCACAGCGGCGTGTGAGGGCGAGCTACTGCGATGCAATCTGCGCAAGACGAGCGCTTGCGACCGCCGCCTGACCGTAGGCGATGCAGCCGTCATTGACGGGTACGGTGTGGGGGACCAAGACAGCAAGGCCCGCGTATTTGAGCTCGCGGGTGAGGAGCTGGAGCAGAAGTCGGTTCATGAACACGCCGCCCGAGAGCGCGACGGTGCCAATGCCCTCGCGCGCGCAGATTTCGGTGGCGGTGCGCGCCGAGGAGCGCGCGACGGCGACATGGAAGTCGAGTGCGAGCCTGTCGGCGGGCGCTCCGGCTTCAATTCCCTCCAAAAGTGCCTCAAAGAGTGCTTTCTGGTCCAGCACATCGGGGCCGTCCAACCACGATGGGCCAGATGTGGAATAGCCGACGTTGTCGTCGGGAAAACGGGCGATTTTGCCGTCCAGTGCACGCCAAGCGGCGGCTTCGAGCTCGATGGCGGGTTCGCCCTCGTAGGTCGCCTGGCCGCAAATGCCCAAAATCGCGGCTGCGGCATCAAACAGGCGACCCATGCTGCTGGTGCGCGGACTGTTGATGCCGCGCTCGATCATCGTTGCCGTTATGCTGCGCGTTTGCTCGTCAAGGCTGTTCAAGAGCCCCACGGCTCCCGGGTGCTCGAGCAGGTCGAGCTCGCTGAGCAGGGCAAAGGCGTTGCGGCGGGCATCGTGTACGGATGCGGCGCCACCGGGAAGCGCCCAGGTGCGCAGATGCGCGACGCGCTCAAAATCGGCGAGATGGGCGACAAGAAACTCACCACCCCATATGGTGCCATCGGTGCCGGCGCCCGTGCCGTCGAAGGCGATGCCGAGGACGCGTGCATCGGGCGCAAGCCGGCCTGCGGCAATCGCCTCTGCCATGACGCTCGCGATGTGCGCATGATGGTGCTGGACTTCGATAAGCGGCAGATTGTGCTCCCGTGCCTGCTCGCGCGCCCATTGGCTCGACAGATAGCTGGGATGTATGTCGCATGCCAGGGCGGCAGGCGCCAGGTCAAAGAGGTTTTCCAGACGCGAGCGCGCGGCGCTCCAAGCATCGAAAGTCGCGCCGTTTTCGACATCGCCGATATGCTGCGACACAAAACAGGCTGCCTCGCCGTTCGTCCCTTCGCGCGTGAGTGCGATCGTGGCTTTTTGCTGCGGCCCACAGGCGAGTACACAGGGCGTGGTGCCGTCGAGCGCCGGCAACGACAGCGGTTGCGGCGCATATCCGCGTGCGCGACGCACGGGCATGACGTTGCCGTCGACCACGCGTACCACGGAGTCGTCGTAGCGCGACAGAATCGCGCGGTCGTTACCGAGCAGCGCGTCGGCGATGCCGGCGGCAACGAGATGCTCCCATGCAAGGGCATCGTCGGTCTCGATGGGCTCTTCGCTCAGGTTTCCGCTGGTCATAACGAGTGCTCGCATGCCGTGCGCCACGGCTGCGGCGAGCAGCAAATGTTGAAGCGGGGTGTAGGGGAGCATGACGCCAAGCTCGGGCAAGTCGTGCGCGACGGATGGCGCGAGTTCGAGGGCGTTGGGGGAGCCGTAGGCGTCGTTGCCGGCCGCGCGGCGGCGCAACAGCACGATGGGACGAACGCTACCGGCCAGCAGGTCGCGCTCAACGCCATCGATGTGACACAGGCGCTCGGCGTCGGCAAGGCTTCGCACCATAACGGCAAGCGGCTTGTTGCTGCGACGCTTGCGACGGCGCAACTCGCGCACCGCCTGTTCGTTGGTGGCATCGCAGGCCAGGTGGAATCCGCCTAGACCCTTGATGGCGACGATGCCGCCGTCTGCCAGCAGCTCGACGCAGCGTTCGATGATGGCATCGCTGGCCTCGCGCGTGGAGCCGACGGCCGGTGTTGCGTTGACGACCGCTGGCGCAACGCCGCGATCGGCCTCGTGCCACGTAATATGCGGTCCGCAATCAAAGCAGGCATCGGGCTGCGCATGAAAGCGCCGGTCAAGCGGGTCGCCATACTCTGCGGCGCACTCGGGGCACATGGGAAAGCGATCCATCGAGGTGGCCGCTCGGTCATAGGGCAGCGAGCGAATGATGGTAAAGCGCGGCCCGCAGTTGGTGCAGTTGATAAAGGGATAGTGAAAGCGTCGGTCGGCGGGGTCGAACAACTCGCGCAGGCAGTCGTCGCACGTGGCGATGTCGGGCGAGATGAGCGTCGTGTGGGCGGTTTGATCCTGCGACGCCACAATGCGAAAGCCCTGCTCGTTAGCGGCGTCCCAGTCGCCGGGTGTTAGGTCCATAACCTCGACATGCTCCACGCGAGACGCCGCAGGCGCATGCTCGGAAAGCGCGTCGACAAATTCGTCGAGTGCTTCGCCAGGAGCGTGCGCCTCGATATGCACGCCATCGCCCGCGTTAAGCACCCAGCCGCAAATGCCGTGCGCCATGGCCTCGCGATACACAAACGGTCGCATGCCGACACCCTGCACAATGCCCGTTACATGGATATGCGCATGTCGCATGCGACCCTCCTTCGTTGAAATGTGTGCTGTTACAGCCCCAGGCTCTGCTCGGTGGCGGCGCAGGTGAGCTCGCCGTGTTTAACGCCGCGCAGGCCCATCAGACGGTCAGCCAGCTCGTAGACACGCTCGCCGCGACCCTTAAGTGCCAGAATCTCCAAACAGTTGTGGTGATCCAGATGCACGTGCATGGTCGATACGATCTCGTCGGTGTAGTCGTGCTGCACCTCGTCCAGGCGGCGCGTCAGGTCGCCGGTGTGATGGTCGTAAATCATGGTGAGCGACCCGATGACCTGCTCGTCGGGCGTTCGCATCTGCTCCTTGGCAATCGAGGCGCGAATCAGGTCGCGCACGGCCTCGGAGCGGTTGGCCACGTCACCGCGGCGTGCGATCTGCTCGTCAAAGCGGCGCAGCAGGTCGTCGGGCGCGGTGACCGAAAAACGGACCAGCTCGGAGGCGGGGCCGCTGCAACGGCAGCCCACGTCGCCGGTCGGCCCGTGCGGATGCTCGTGATCGCAGGTGTGCTCGTGCTCGGCCACGCTACACCAGCTTTACGGAGCCAACGGAGTTATGGTCGGCCTCGATGGCCTCCTCGTAGCCCTCGAGTGCGTCGTGCGCCTCGCGGAGCGCCGCCATGGCGGCCTCGAGCTTGGCGCCAATGCGCTCCATATCAAAGTTCTCGGTCGCATGCAGCAGCTGATGGCTCCACTCGTGGGCGAGCTCGATCGTGTCGTCGACCTGCTTGACGCTCATGGCAAGCTGGCTCATGTTCATTCCGACGTCATGCATGGGAAATCTCCTTTTGTGCGGGTCTAATCAGTGGTTCAGATTTTACTACGCCCGCTTTGCGCATCGCCGCATAAGAAAACGGGTGCGAGTCCGTCTGACCCGCACCCGTTCACTGGGGGCTGTTTGTGATTACCATACTATCCGTGGTCGCGGGCGCAGCACCCGGCTCTCCGGTGAGCGGCGCAAAACCGCTCATGGACGGCAGCACATGACCGGCGTATTACAGGTGCTTCTCAAGCAGCGCCTGCAGCCTGGCCTTGGGCAGCGCGCCAACGGAGCGGTCGATTTCCTCGCCGTTCTTAAAGACAACCAGCGTGGGGATGCTCATGACGCCAAACTTCATGGCCAGGTCCTGATTGTCGTCGACATTGCATTTGGCGACGGCAAGTTTGCCGGCCAGCTCGTCGGCCACTTCGTCAACGATGGGCGAGAGCGAGCGGCAGGGACCGCACCACGGTGCCCAAAAATCAACCAGCACGGGAAGGCTGCCGTTAACGACGGAATCGAAGTTCTCGGGGGTAATCTGCTTAATGTCAGCCATGGTGACCTCCATAGTGCGACGCGGCTCGGCCGCGTAAAACTCAGTACGACCGTGCTTATACCCAACGGCCCGCAATGCAACCACTCGCGGTCGGCTCTTTTATATAATGGTGGGCACGTAAACGATTGGAGAGCGCATGCCCACGTCACAAAGCCAGAAAAAAGAAGCTATCGCCCAGGCGACCGAGCAGGAGCTCGCATCGCTCGCGGGTCGCGGTGTGCGTATCGCGGGCAACGCGTGCTCGCCGATTGTGCTGGTAAAAGGTGATTTAGACGATGCCGAGCGTGCGGGCGGCGAGCTGGCTGCCGGTCCGGACGGCGCCGCGCTGCGCAAGGCGCTCGGTG
>UQTD01000075.1 GCA_900543845.1 uncultured Collinsella sp. | reverse complement strand
TCAGGGAATTGTAATTGATGGTGAAGGTTCAAAGGTTATTTGCAAAGACTAATTTAAAATTCCAGTTTGCTGCACTCGTTCCTAGCAGGGTTTGGGGCAGGAGGGGCGCAAGAGACGGGAGGGCCTTGTACGCGTTCCTGCGCGAGGACCGCGGGGAGGGACTGCCTGGGTACGGCACCTGTCAACTCGGTCTACGTCTTTGATGACCGGGTCGTACTCAATATCAACTTCACGGATGATGCCAAAACGGTCACCCGTGAGGAAGTGTTGGATTCGAGTGCTGTGGACAATGTTCCAGCATGCTGGGATCGAACTCGCTAGCCGGAATCACACGGTACCCGTGGCGCAGGAGCAGGTCGACGAAAACACCGTTGCCCGCGGTGAGCGTACCGCTAAAGGTGCCGTCGTAGATGTGACCCGCACCGCACGAGGGGCTGCGGTCCTGAAGGATGCACGCGACTATCTCTTCCGGTCCGCCCGCCTGCTCGCACATATCGAGCGCACGTTGGGCACCCAGGCGAAATTCGCGATCAACCGAGATGCCCTCGCAGGTACGAACCTCGCCGTTCACAATCTCGGACGGCTTGCGCGGCGTGGGAAGACCCCCAAAGACCTCAGGACACACCAAGAGGACCTCGGTCCCCGTGCGCTCGCAGGCCTCGACCAACTCTCGATGATAGTTGTCGAGCCCGTTATACTTGCAGCTCTCGCCCATCAAGCAGGCACTTACCACGATCTTCATATACAACTCTCCCTACGCAAAACGCCCCATTTGAGATGGACACTCAAATGGGGCGATTGAGACTGCGCAACCAGTATTACTGCTGCTTCGGCATCAGCGGATTCTCGCGCGTGAGGAGATTCATAAACTCCTCGCCCGTGATCGTCTCCTTCTTGTACAGATAACGAGCCAGCTCGTGGAGCTTGAACTTGTTCTCCTTCAGGATCTGCAGAGCGCGGTCGTGCGCGTCCTCGATCAGCTTGGCGACAATTGCGTCCACGCGCTCGGCCGTACCGGGGGCGCAGGTGAGCGACGTGTCCTGGTTGAGATACGCATTCTGCACGGTACCGAGCGCCATCATGCCAAACTCATCGGACATACCAAAGCGCGTCACCATGTTGCGGGCGAGCTTGGTGGCCTGCTCGATATCGTTGGCGGCGCCGGTCGTCATCTCACCAAAGATGAGCTCCTCGGCGGCACGTCCGCCGCAGTAGACGGCGAGCTTGTCCAGGACCTCCTGGCGTGTGGTCAGGAAGCGCTCATCCTCCTCAACCTGCATGGTATAGCCCAGAGCGCCGCTCGTGCGCGGCACGATGGTAATCTTGGTGACCGGCGCAGACCCCTTCTGGCGGGCGGCGACGATAGCATGGCCGATCTCGTGGTAGGAAACGACCTGCTTCTCGTGGTCGGACAGCACCGTGGACTTACGCTGCTGTCCGGCGATAACGACCTCCACCGACTCCTCAAAATCGTCCTGCGTGGCACGCTTGCGCCCCTCGCGGACGGCACGTAGGGCGCCCTCGTTGATGATGTTGGCCAGGTCGGCGCCCGAGGCGCCGGGCGTGGCGCGGGCAATCGCGGACAGGTCGATCGGTGGCTGCGTCTTCACGCTCTTCGCATGCAGCTCGAGGATGTTCTTACGGCCGGTCAGGTCGGGCAGCTCGACGGGGATGCGGCGGTCAAAACGACCGGGGCGCAGCAAGGCCGGGTCAAGGCTGTCGGGGCGGTTGGTAGCGGCGAGGACGACGATGCCCTTGTGGTTATCAAAGCCGTCCATCTCGGTCAGCAACTGGTTGAGCGTTTGCTCGCGCTCGTCGTTGCCGCTAAAGCCGCCGCCATCGCGCTTCTTGCCGATCGTGTCGATCTCGTCGATAAACACGATGCACGGGGCCTTTTCCTTGGCCTGCTTAAACAGATCGCGAACCTTAGCGGCGCCGCGGCCGACAAACATCTCGACGAACTCAGAGCCCGAAATGCTAAAGAACGGAACGCCCGCCTCGCCGGCAACAGCCTTGGCAAGCAAGGTTTTACCGGTACCCGGAGGGCCGACAAGGAGGGCACCGCGCGGCAGCTTGGCGCCGATCTCCTCGTAGCGCTGCGGCTTCTCCAGAAAGTCGACGACCTCCTTAAGGGATTCCTTGGCCTCTTCCTGGCCTGCAACATCCTTAAAGGTCACGCCCACATCTTTGGAGGCGATAACGCGAGCGCCGGACTTACCCAGTCCGCCGCCGCCAAAGCCACCACCGCCAAAGTTCATCGACGGACCGTCATCGCCCATGGCCTTCTTCATACGGCGGTTGAGCCACCAGCCGATGAGGAAGAAAATCGCCATGGGAAGAATGAGGGTGAGCAGGTAGTAGGTCATCAGACCCGAGTTCTTATCGGGAACGACCGACTCAAGCGAGGCGCCAGATTCAAGCACGCGATCGGTAAAGCCCGCATCATTCGGCACACCGGTCGTCTTGTAGGCGATGTTCTCGTCCTCGCCCTTCTTGGTGTAATAAATCGTGTAATCGTCCGTGTTGTACTCAACCTTGTCAACGCTCTTCTTATCGAGCGCTTTGACAAACGTCGAGTAATCGGTCTTCGTAATCTGCTGCGTGTGACCGATGTTGGGGAACAGAACGGTCGAGAGCACGAGGTAGACGACGAAGGCGATGAGCACGTAGAGGATCATATTCCGTCTACGTTTGTTGTCATCCATCTCCATCTGCTTGAACTCCATCTACTGGGGTTGATAATGCTAACTAGAATACCCAACCCGGACGGCGATAAACCGACGCCGGGCACGAAAGGACAGAGATGGCATCACTTGAAGTCGGCAAGGTTCAGATCTATACGGGCGACGGCAAGGGCAAAACCACGGCTGCGCTGGGATTGGCGATGCGCGCCAAAGGTTATGGGCTCGACGTACTCATGCTGCAGTTTGCCAAGAAGCTGCACTGCGCCGAGCACGACGCCGCGCCGCGCCTGGGACTGCGCATTGTACAGGCCGATCGCGACACACCCGAGGCCTGCGCCGAGCAGATCATGGAGCTCGCACGCGAGCAGATATCACAGGTCGACGTTCTGATTTTGGACGAACTCGGCGAAGCGATGCACCGCGGATTCGTGACGCGCGAGGATGTGGAGGGGCTGATCGCGCTGAAGCCTGCCACCACGGAGCTCGTGCTCACCGGCCGCGGGCTGCTGCCTCTCGCGGACCTCGCCGACCTAGTCACCGAAATGCGCCCCGTCAAACACTACTTCGACGAAGGCCTCCTAGCCCGCCAAGGCATCGAATACTAATTGATCCGAAGGGGACGGAGGAAAACGGATCATCGACATCACGACGGAGAGCAATGATCCGTTTTCCTCCGTCCCCAAGGGATCATTTGGCGGTGGCGCGGCCGAGCCAGTTGCCGCTGTGGTGGTAGATGGTAAACATCGTGGCCGTGATGAGCCAGGTTACGGGGTAAACCAATAGCAGGTGCTCAAGCGACGGATCAAACGGCATGATCGCAAACACCCAGATCACCCTGAGCACGACGGTGCCAAAAATCGTGAGCAGCATGGGCTGCAAGCTCACACCGGCACCGCGAATGGAGCCCGACGCGTTTTCGATAATCGAGTAGATCGCGTAGAACGGCGCGATAAAATGAAGGATCGTCGTGGTATACGCCGAAATCGAAGCATCGTCGACAAACAGACGCGACAACGGACCCGAGAACACCAGCAGCACGGCAGACAGGCCACCAATGAGCATAAACGACAGCACGAGCGAAGTATGGTAGCCCTTGCGCATGCGCTCGTAGTTGCGCGCTCCAAAGTTCTGTGCCGAGAACGTGGTGATCGAAACGCCAAGCGCCTCGGTAACCATCCAGACAATGCCATCTAAGCGGCCCGAAAGACCCCACGCCGTGGTGACATCGGCGCCAAACGAGTTGACCGACACCTGAATCAAAACGTTGGAAATCGAATACGCAGCAGACTGAAAACCAAGCGGCAGACCACACGAGATCATGCTCTTACAAATGCCAGGATCAATGCCGAGTTTGGACAGCGAAAGCCGCCACGCACCCGGTGCGTGCATCATGCGAATCACGATCATCGTGGCGTTGGAGCAAATGGTCAGCGCCACCGCGATGCCGCAGCCCAGAGCCTCCATATGAAGCACGGCAACGAAGATGACATCCAGCACCGCATTAACAAGGCAGCCGGAAGCGATGATCACAGCAGGTCCGCGCGTGTCGCCCACGGCGCGCAGCAGTGCTGTTCCCATATTGAGCAGCAGCGCCGCAACCATAGCGGCAAAATAGCAACGAGCATAGGCCACGCCCTCGGCCAATAATTCATGCGGTGTGTTCATAAGCACCAGCATGGGCTCAACGAACACTATGCCAAAAATCGAGAAAACGATACCGCCCACCAGCGCGAGGGTCATGGCCGTATGGACCGAACGACTCAGTCGCTCATCATCGTGCTGGCCAAAAAACTGGCCCGTAATGACCGCGCAGCCGGCACCGACGCCGACACAAAAGCCAATGCAGAGCTCCGTAAGCACCATCGTGGCCTGAATGCCACCCAGAGCGAGCTTGCCGCCAAACTGACCGACGATATAGGTACCGATAAGCGTGTATGCCTGCTGAAAAAACGAACTAAAGAAGATGGGAACGCACAGCGACAGCAGCTGCTGCCAAATGACACCCTGCGTTACATCGATAGCCGTAGATTTCTTAGCCACACGCCCTCCCCGCTAGCGTACGCCAAACAACACATCAATAGTACGGCAAAGCCGCTATCAGCTTAACACCGACCGAAGGCAGTCGAAACACCTCTGTCGGCAAAGTTCGAGAGCACCCCGCTAGTGATACAGCCCCGGCTGGTAGTGATACTCATTGCTCACGTGCGGGCACAGCTGCCAAAAGGCGACGGCACTCGCCGCGGCCACGTTGAGCGAATCGACCCCGTGCGCCATCGGAATGCGCACGGCCCGGTCGCAGCCCGCGATAGTCTTGGCACCCAGGCCGGCACCCTCGGTACCCATAAAGATCGCCAGGCGGTCAATCTCCTGCAGCACGAGATCGTCCAGCGATACGGAATCGTCCGTCAATGCCATGGCAGCACAGGAAAAACCGGCTTCATGCAGTGCCGCCAGGCCATCGTGCGGCCACACACGAGCCTCGCTGCCAATGCGCGTCCACGGCACCTGAAAAACCGTGCCCATGCTCACGCGGGCCGAGCGACGGTACAGCGGGTCGCAGCACGTAGGGCTCACCAGAATGCCGTCGACATTGAGCGCGGCGGCCGAGCGGAAAATCGCGCCGACGTTGGTGTGGTCGACAATGCCCTCGAGCACGCACACGCGCACCGGACGCTCCCCCGCAGCCTTGACGACGCCGCCCAAGAACTCATCAACCGGAATCTGCCGCGGGCGACGAAACGCCGCGAGTGCACCGCGCGTCACGTTAAAGCCCGTCAACTGCTCCATGAGCTCCATGGAGGCCACGAACACAGGAACCGGACCTGCGCCCTCGCGCGCAACCAGGCGCTCAAACAGCGGCATCATCTGATCGAGCCAGCGTTCGCCCAAAAGAAAGCTCACCGGCTGGTATCCGGCACGGACCGCGCGCTCAATAACCTTAGCACTCTCGGCAATAAAGATGCCCTTTTGCGGCTCCAGCACACAGCGCAGCTCACGCTCCGTCAGTCGCATGTAGGCGTCGAGTCGCTCGTCTTCGAGCGACTCGATTCGCAGCACCTCAACGGCATCAGTCATAACAGCCAGCCTGTACCTTTCTTACAGCAGCATCTATATCAAACGAGGCGACGCCAGGCGCCGCCCCTTACTCATTCCAACCCGATAATACCGTGGGCAAATAGGAGATTTAAGCATCAACGCGACGATACGTCACGAACTCATAATCGACACCTTCGTCGCCCTCACCCGCGGCAATCGTGGCAACCCCGCCAGCCCGCGAAACTTCCCATGCAGGATCGGCATCCAAATTGGGAAAATACGTGTCCACGGGATGGACGCAGTGGTTATGCGTGACCTCGGCCTCCACGCAGTACGGCAAAAATTGCCGATAGACATCGCCGCCGCCGATCACCCACGCAACGGGCTCATCGGCAACCGCAGCGAGCGCCTCGTCGATGCTATGCACCACGTCGACGCCCTCGGGAGCAAAGCTCTCGTCGCGGGTGAGCACGATATTGCGGCGGTTCTTGAGCGGACGCCCACCGGGAAAACTCAGCAGGGTCTTGCGCCCCATAATGACCGGGCAACCTTTGGTGCACGCCACAAAATGGCGCATGTCGGCGCGATTGGACACCACCATATCGCCCTCGCACCCAATGCCCCAGTCGTCACACACGGCGACGATGGCAGATAGCTTACACGTCATGAGCGCCACCTACACCGCAATGGGAATGTTCTTGACCTGCGGGCCGTGCTCGTAGCCCTCGACGATGAGGTCATCTGTCGTAAACGCGTAGAAATCGTGCACGTCGGGGTTAAGCGTTACCTTGGGCGCCGCAAACTGCGGACGCTCGATAAGTTCGCGGACGATATCGACATGACGGTCGTAAATGTGGGCATCGGCAATCACATGCAACAGCTCGCCAGCGATCATATCGACCGACTGCGCGACCATCATCAGCAAAATAGCGTACTGGCACACATTCCAGTTGTTGGCGGCTAAAATATCCTGACTGCGCTGGTTGAGAATCATGTTGAGCGTCGGTTTGTCGTCCTGTGGGCGCTGCGTAACATTATAGGTCACGCTGTACGCGCACGGATACAGGTGCATCTCGGACAGGTCGCTAAACACATAGGTGTTCGTCATGATGCGGCGGCTGTACGGCGTGTTCTTAAGGTCGTACAGCACGCGGTCCATCTGGTCGAAATCGCCCTCGGCATAATGGCTCTTCTGGCCAATCTGATACCCATAGGCCTTGCCGATGGAACCGGTCTCGTCGGCCCACTCGTCCCAAATATGGCTGTTGAGGTCATGGACGTTATTTGACTTCTTTTGATAGATCCACAGGATCTCGTCCATGGCAGACTTAAGCGCCGTGCGACGCAGGGTGAGCGCGGGGAACTCCTCACGCAGGTCGTAGCGTGCCGTAACGCCAAAGTTTTTAATGGTATAGGCAGGGGTGCCGTCCTCCCACACCGGGCGGACCTTTTGACCCTCGGTGGTGGTGCCATGGTCCAGAATGTCGCGGCACATGGCTACAAACTGTTGATCAGCCTTGCTCATTGACCCTCCTGTCAGTCGCCTATAAGCGATTTTTATTGTAGCCCAGGCGTGCAGTGTCGGATTGGACACTTGGACGGGCACACGCAATGCACGGCAGCACGGACCGCATTCACAAGCGGAACACCTTTGCCTTTTTCTGACATATGCCAGAAATTCCTTGCGCAAATCCCCACGTTCGCTATTCTATTGTTGACATATGTCAGATTTGGAGAGTGCATGGCAGGAAGACGCGAAAAACTGCGCCGCGTCGGGATCATCCCCGAATATCGCGGCTTTACCCCCGATGGCCTTGCCAGCGGAGACGCTATCGACATGACGGTCGACGAACTCGAGGCGCTGCGCCTCTGCGACCTGGAAGGCCTCAATCAGGAGGCCGTAGCCCAGCAGATGGGCATCGCCCGCGCCACGGTGGCGGCCATCTGCAGCCGCGCGCATCGCAAGGTGGCAAACGCGCTGGTCAACGGTCGAGCACTCATCATCGAGGGCGGCAATATCGCGTACTCCCCCATCACCACGACGACGGCCGCATGGCCAACAAAGGAGGTCGGTACCATGAGGGTGGCAACGACGTACGACAACGGCAATATCTTTATGCACTTTGGCCGCAGCGAGCAGTTCAAGATCTATGACATCCAGGATGGCAAGGTGCTCAACGAGCAGGTCGTAGGCACCGGCGGCACCGGTCACGGCGCCCTGGCGGGTCTGCTTGCCAACGGTGGCGTTGACACGCTCATTTGCGGCGGCATCGGCGGCGGGGCCATCAACGCGCTCACCCAAGCCGGCATCACGGTCTATGCGGGCGCCCAGGGCAGCTGCGACGCCTGCGTCGAGGCCCTCAT
>UQTD01000074.1 GCA_900543845.1 uncultured Collinsella sp. | reverse complement strand
TGACCTTCTGGTCATGCCGCCGAAGTTGAAAGGCAGATTGCCGCCCTGGCGGGCTTGCAGCGTCGGCTGATTACGGCGTTTGGTAAAACGCCGTAACTATCTAACCACCAAGATATGCTTTACGCACGTTGTCGTCATGGAGCAGCTCTTGGCCGGTGCCGGTCATGGTGATCTTGCCGGTCTCAAGCACGTAGCCGCGTGTGGCGATGGAAAGAGCCATCTGTGCGTTTTGCTCGACCAGGAGCACCGTGGTGCCGGCCTTGTGCAGGTCCTCGACAATTTGGAAGATCTGTTCGATCAGAATCGGCGCCAGACCCATGGAGGGTTCGTCGAGCATGAGCAGCTTAGGGTTACTCATAAGGGCGCGGCCCATAACGAGCATCTGCTGCTCGCCGCCCGAAAGGGTACCGGCGACCTGGCGACGACGCTCCTTCAGGCGCGGGAACTGCTCGTAGACGCGCTCGAGGCCCGGAGCCACCGTTGACTTGGGCTGCGTATAGGCACCCATTTCCAGGTTCTCCTCGACCGTCATCTGCAAAAAGGCACGACGACCCTCGGGCACCTGAGCCAGGCCCTTACCAACCAGCTTGTCGGCGGGCGTATGGGTAATGTCCTCGCCCATAAACTTGATGGAGCCGGTCTTAGAGCGCAGCAGGCCCGAGACGGTCTTGAGCGTCGTGGACTTGCCGGCACCGTTGGCGCCAATCAGGGCCACGATCTCACCCTCGTTGACGTTAAAGGAGATGTCCTTAATGGCGTGGATGGCGCCGTACCAGACGTTGATGTTGTAGACGGAAAGCATCGGCTCTGCCATTTAGTTCTCCCCCTTATCCTGCTTGCCCAGATATGCCTCGATAACAGCGTCGTTGTTCTGGATCTCCTCGGCCGTGCCCTTGGCGATGACCTTACCAAAGTTGAGCACGCAGATGCCCTCGCAGATGTTCATAACGAGCGACATATCATGCTCGATAAGCATGATGGCAATGCCAAAGGTGTCGCGAATCTTAACGATATTCTCCATGAGCTCCGCGGTCTCGGACGGGTTCATGCCGGCGGCAGGCTCGTCGAGCAGCAGTAGTTTGGGGTTGGTGGCAAGCGCGCGAACGATCTCCAGACGACGCTGAGCGCCGTAAGGAAGCGAGCCGGCCTGTTCATTTGCCAGGTGCTCCATGTCAAAAATGGACAGCAGCTCCATGGCGCGCTCGTGGGCGGCCTTCTCGTGCTTCCAATACGTCGGCAGGCGCAGCACGCCCTCAAAACCGGAGTAGCGCTCCTGGTTGTGCAGGCCGACCTTGACGTTATCCTCCACCGTCATGGTGTTGAACAGACGAATGTTCTGGAAGGTACGGGCAATACCCATGCGGTTGACCTGATAGACCGACTTGCCCGAGGTGTCCTCACCGTCGAGCAGGATGGTGCCGTGCGTGGGCTGATACACCTTGGTGAGCAGGTTGAAGACCGTGGTCTTACCGGCACCGTTGGGGCCGATCAGACCGGCGATCTCGGTCTTGCCGATAGTCAGGCTAAAGTCGTCGACTGCCTTAAGGCCACCGAACTCAATGCCCAGGTGGATGCACTCGAGCGCCGGGCGCTGACCCAGGTCGCGGTCGGGAACGATGGCGCCAGAAGGATACGGGACCATCTTGCCCTTGTTGAACTCAAACTTACTGGGCATCGGCTGCCACCTCCTTCTTGGAAGCAAGGCGGTCCTTAATGCGTGCGAAGAACGCCTTGAGCTGCGGGTTGTTGGTAAAGATCATGACCAGGATCAGCACGATGGCGTAGATGAGCATGCGGTAGTCCGAGAACTGACGGAGCAGCTCGGGAAGCACCGTGAGCAACGCCGCGGCGATGACGGAGCCGCGCATATTGCCCAGACCACCCAGGACCACGAACACCAGGATGAGGATGGACGTGTTGAAGTCGAACTTGGTGGCGGAGAGCTGCGAGAAGTTACCGCCGAAGAGAGCTCCGGCAGCACCGGCGAGGGCAGCGGAAACCACGAAGGCGATCATGCGGTACTCGGTGACGGAGATGCCTACGGACTCGGCTGCAATCTTGTTATCGCGCACGGCCATAATGGCACGGCCGGTACGGCTGCGAACCAGGTTGAGTACAATCACGAGCGCGACCATAACCAGGATGGCACCGGCGAGGAAGGTCGAGTACGTCGACACGCCCGAGGCACCCTGGGCGCCCTTGATGATGGCGGTGCCGTCCTCGAGCAGGTGCAGGTCGTCGATCGTAGAGTTGCCCGTGATGTTAAAGATCACGTGCAGGCCGCGGGAGTCGACACCCACAATGAGGCAGGTGACGATCTCTTTGATGATCTCGCCAAAGGCCAGCGTCACGATAGCCAGGTAATCGCCGCTCAGGCGCAGGACCGGGATACCGATCAAGAAGCCCAAGATGGCAGCGGCGATAGCGCCGACCACAATGCTGATGATCAGACGCATCGGGTCGGACGGAATGGCGCCCTCCAGCGCGACGGCGGTGACGATGCCCGTATAGGCGCCGACGCTCATAAAGCCCGCGTGGCCCAGCGACAAGTCGCCCGCGATACCGACGACGAGGTTGAGGGAAATGGCCATGACGATATAGGCCGTAATGGGGACCAGCTGACCGGCGATCATGCGCGGAATCATGTGGTTAGACTGCATAAAGAACACGATGGCAAACGCCACAAGGCACATGACGTACGTGACAAAGTCGTGACGCGTCTGCTTGTCTTTAAGAAACTTCATAACGCTCACCTACACCTTCTCGGGGACGTACTTGCCCAAGAGGCCGGCAGGCTTGACGAGCAGGACGATGATCAGAACACCAAAGACGATGGAGTTGGCAAGGCTCGTGGAAATGTAAGCCTGCGCCATCGCTTCGATGATGCCGATGAGAATGCCACCGACAAAAGCGCCGGGGATGGAGCCGATGCCACCGAAGACAGCGGCGTCGAAGGCCTTGATGCCAGGCATAGCACCCGTCGTGGGCTGCAGCACCGGCGAGTAGGAGCACAGCAGCACGCCGGCGATGGCGGCAAGGGCAGAGCCGATGGCAAACGTCATCGAAATGGTGCGGTTGACGTTGATGCCCATGAGCTGAGCGGCAGCCTTGTCCTCGGACACGGCGCGCATGGCCTTGCCCATCTTGGTCTTACCTGTAAAGAACATCAGGCCGGCCATGATAACCAGGCAGGCGACGATGGTGACGAGCGAGACGGCGCTTACGTTGAACTTGGCCAAGAACTCCGGCACCTGGAAGGTGACGAGCGAAGTGAAGTTCTTGGGCGTGGCGCCCCACAGAAGCTGCGCGGCGTTCTGCAGGAAGTAAGACACGCCGATAGCCGTGATCAGAACGGCCAGCGGGCCTGCTTGGCGCAGCGGCTTATAGGCCAGGCCCTCAATGAGAACACCGAGGACCGTGCAGGCCACGCAAGAGAGAACTACAGATGCCCAGCCCGGGAGGCCGAGATACGACGTGGCGCAGAACGAGACATAGGCACCGACCATGATGACATCGCCGTGAGCGAAGTTCAGCATCTTGGCGATACCGTAGACCATGGTGTAGCCCAACGCGATGATGGCGTAGACGCTGCCCATGGACAGGCCGTTGACCAGGTATTGGATAAAGACCGTCATGTTCCACATCCCCCTTTCGAATAGGTTTCCAGTTATTTCGAATAGGTTTCCAGTTAATGTATGAAACAGGGACGTTACATCGTCCCTAGATACCAAGCAAGCAGGGAAGGCCAAAACCTCCCCTGCTTGGGATCAAAACCGCTCTATGTAAGGCGGCCAATTAGGCCTGTACGTACTTGCCGTCGGTAATGACGTACGCCGTCGGGTCCTTCTGGACCTGGCCCTTGTCGTTCCAGGAGAGCTTGCCAGTCAGACCGTCAACGGTAATGTTGCGCATAGCCTCGGGAAGCTTCTCGGCAACCTCGGTCGGGTCGGCGTCGGCACCCAGGCCGGCTTCCTTGAGGGCCTCGACCACCGCATGCACGCCGTCGTAGGCGTCGGCGGCAAACTGGTCCGGAGTCTCGCCATACTTATCTTTGTAAGCGTTGACGAAGTCGGCGTTCTTCTCGTCGTCGGCGGAGAACGGGGTCATGAGCAGCAGACCCTCGGCAAGAGAGGTATCGAAGCCCTCAACGCCCAGGATACCGTCCATGCCGTCGCAGCCCATCATCTTGACGTCGTAGCCCATGTCCTTGGCGTTCTTGAGCAGGACGGACGCCGGTGTGTAGTAGATCGGCGCAAAGATCATGGTGGCGCCAGCCTGCTTGGCCTTGGTCAGCTGGTTGGTAAAGCTCGTGGCGGAGTCGTCCTTAAAGGTCTCCTCGTCAACAATCTCGAGCTTGGACTCAGCGGCCTGGGCCTTAAAGGAATCTGCGATGCCCGAAGAATAGGCGTCGCCGGAGTTATAGAACAGCACGAACTTCTCGTCCGCATACTTCTGTGCCAGGAACTTGGCAGCGTTGACACCCTGGTTGGGGTCGGTGAAGCAAACCTGGAAGACGCAATCCTTGCCCTTGGTAACGTCCTCGGAGGACGCGGACGGGGTAATCATGAACGTCTCGGGGTCGTTACCGCACTCAGCAGCAACGGCGACCGACGCACCCGTGGTGGTCGGACCGACAAGGGCCTGCATGCCCCAGTCGAGCAGGGTGTTGAAGGCGTTGACGGCCTTCTCACCGTCAGCCTGGTCGTCCTCGGCCTTGCTGACAAGCGGCAGCTCCTTAGTCGAGAAATCCTTGCAGCCAAGCTCGACAGCCTGTGTAACGGACTTGCCGTAGGACGCGTTGGCGCCGGTCAGCGGGCCGATTGTGCCGATCTTAAACGAAGCGTCGCCCGACGCGGAACCGCTGTCGCCGCCGTTGGAGGAGCAGCCAGCTAGAATGGACATCGCCCCCAGACCTGCTGCGCTCGCGATAACGCTCCTGCGATTCATAACAGGGTTCAATGACTTACCGGTGAGGCTCGACATGCGGCTCTCCTCTCAAATCTCGTCGGGTTTCGGTTACCCGACAGGCCATCCTTCGCCGTGTTCGGCGTTCGCAAAATAGTAGACGCTTTAGTTGAGAAAAGTGGCGATTATTTCAACTTTTCTTTTGTTTTGCCCATTTATCCATAATTCTGCGTATTCCTGTCGGTTTATGCAGTAATGCCACTTTATTGTGTGAAAGTAATGTTTCCGTTCTGTTACAGGCGTCCCTGCCCTGAATAAAACGGCCTCACCGGTCTCGTTATATGCACTTAGGCGGCGATGTACTTGCCGTCCTGAATCACATAGGCCGTAGCGGGCTTCTCGACTTGGCCCTCGTCGTTCCACGTCAGCTCACCCGTCAGGCCCTCGATCTTGATCTTGCGTATGGCCTTGGTCGGCTGGTTGATAAAGCTCGTGGAGGAGTCGTCCTTAAAGGTCACGGTATCGACGATGTCGAGCTTGGATGCCTTGGCCTGCTCGGCAAAGGCATCGGCGATCTCGCACGAGACGGCGACGGCGGCACCGGTGGTGACGGGGCCGACGAGCGCCTGCATGCCCCAGTCGCACAGGGCAAACCTTATGGTGTAAACGTTGACAGTTTGTTACGGAGTTCCGTTTGTAGCGAGCATGTTTCCAATGTTTCCGCAGCGTTTCGGGGGTGCCGTTTTGTGCGGCTCCTGTTGCCTGGCGAGCACGCGCCCTCGGTTCACGCTAGAATGCACTCAACCTTTAAGCGGTTAATCCATCCATGAGATGCACGAAGGAGCTATCTATGAGCGAACCCCTGCGCACCGTGAACGTCGGTCTGATCGGTCTGGGAACCGTCGGCGGCGGCGTGGCCCGTCTGATCAAGAGCCACCACGATGAGTACCTGGCAGCCTACGGCATCGACCTTAAGCTGACCCGCGCCTGCGCGCTTGCCTGGGAGCAGGCCGAGGCGGCAGGCATTGAGCGCGAGGCCTTTACGAGCGACTGGCACGATGTCGTCACCGACCCCGCCGTCGACATCGTCGTCGAGCTGATCGGCGGCGAGCATCCCGCAACCGAGATCTTCACCACTGCCTTTGAGCACGGCAAGCACGTCGTCTCTGCCAACAAGGCTCTGCTGGGCCGTCACGTCGAGACGCTTGCCGAGAAGGCACGCGCGTGCGGCGTGCAGATTAAGTGCGAGGCCAGCTGCGGCGGCGGCATCCCCATCGTGAGCACACTTGAGCACGATCTGGTGGGCAACAAGATCCTGACCATCGCCGGCATCCTCAACGGCACCACCAACTACATCCTGTCGCGCATGGACGCCGAGGGCGCCGATTACGCCGACGTGCTCGCCGATGCACAAGCCAAGGGCTATGCCGAAGCCGACCCGTCCGCCGACGTCGACGGCTTCGATGCCGCCAGCAAGACGGCGATCCTCGCTTCTATCGGCTTTGGCACCCGCGTTACCACCGACGATGTGTACCAGCAGGGTATCCGTACCATCGGCGCCGAGGACATCGCCCAGGCTCGCGAGCTCGGCTACACCATTAAGCTGCTCGGCATCGCCCGCAACACCGACGCCGGCGTCGACGTCCGCGTGCATCCCACGCTCATCCCGGCAGACCATATGCTCGCCAAGGTCAACGGCGCCATGAACGCCGTCTACGTGGTGGGTGACGCCGTGGGCGAGACCATGTTCTACGGCGCGGGCGCAGGCTCCTTCCCCACCGCGAGCGCCGTCGTGGGCGATATCTTGTCGCTCTCCGAGCAGATCAGCCGCGGCGTGGCTCCGCTGCCCGAGATTGAGCCCTATGGTCACAACCTCGCCTTTAAGCCCATGGACGAGCTCCAGACCAAGTACTATGTGCGCCTGAAGGTCGCCGACCGCGTGGGCGCCCTGTCCGAGACGGTCGACATCTTTGCCAAGCACAACATCTCGATTTCGCTCATCAACCAGGTCGAGGACGGCAAGTCGGGCGTCAGCGATGCCTGCTCGGTCATCTTCCTGACGCACCGCGCGCTCGAGAAGGACGTCCAGGCTGCCGCCGCCGAGCTTGCCAGCGTCGACTGCGTGGCCGAGGTCGCCAACGTCCTGCGCATCGAGGACGTCGAGGCTTGGACCGAAGGTGTCATGGCCAACTAGCCCGATTCTCGGCAAATCAAATAACGCATGAGGGGCTCCCGTCCGATTGGATGGGAGCCCCTTTTAGTTACATCTTTTGCACGAAGTGATCGACTAACGTTTGAACAACTTGACCGTTCGTCAACAACCGTGGATACCGTTTGCCGATATGCGACGGCAGCTGTATTTTGCCGACGCTATGCTGTGCCGTGTATGTCCGCCCGCGATGAGAGGAAGCACCATGTTGCTCGAGGGCAAGAAAGCAATCATCACCGGAGGCACGCGCGGTATCGGCTATGCGATCGCCTGCCGTTTTATCGAGGAAGGCGCTGCCGTCACCGTCTTTGGCTCGCGCCAGGAGACTGCCGACGCGGCCGTTGAGAAGCTGGCGGCCGCCTATCCCGACGCCAAGGTCTGGGGCCGCTCCTGCGACCTCACCTCACTCGAGGCCGTGACCGAGGCTTTTACCCAGGCTGCAACCGACATGGGCGGCCTGGACACGGTCGTCAACAATGCCGGAATCTCCCAGCGCTCGCCCCTTTTGGACTACACGGCCGAGGAGTTCGCCAAAGTCATGGACCTCAACGTCGTCGCTGTCTTTAACGGTCACCAGGCGGCCGCCAAGATTATGACCGAGGCCGGACACGGCGGCACCATCACTACCACGAGCTCGATGGTCGCCAAGTACGGCCAGCCCTCCGGCGTCGGTTACCCCACGTCCAAGTTTGCCGTCAACGGCATGGTCCAGTCGCTCTCGCGCGAGCTCGCCCCCATGGGCATCCGCGTCAACGCCGTTGCCCCTGGCGTGACTAAGACCGACATGGTCGCTAACCTGCCCGAAGAGGTCATCAAGCCCATCATCGCCACTATTCCGCTCGGCCGCATGGGCGAGCCCGAGGACGTCGCCAACGCCTTTGTTTTCCTAGCGAGCGACATGTCATCCTATGTCACGGGCGCCGTGCTCCCCGTCGACGGAGCCGCCCGCTCCTAAAGGTCGCAAGCCACGACTTCGAACCTCAACGAGGCCCAACGCAAAAGGCGCGCTGCCTG
>UQTD01000073.1 GCA_900543845.1 uncultured Collinsella sp. | reverse complement strand
ACGTTCGCCCCCGCTTATGTGTCGACCGCTTTTCTAGCGCGTCCTCCGTCACGACAAGTAAGAGCGAAGGATGGTGAGCCAGCGTGGGGTTTCGAGGTGAATGATATCGGTGGGGACTCCGGCGGGCGCATGGCCGCCAAAGAGCAGGCCCGCGTCTGCCGGGTTGATAAGGCGCACGATCCATACGGCAACGACCAGCACGCACAGAACAACAACCGCAATGTCGATGCCGCGCTTTAGCTTGCTCGACGTCACCTCCTCGCGCACGAACGCGAGCACAAACGCAATCGGCACCACCCAAAACAGCGGATGGTAGGCAAAGGCCGCCGCAAAATCGAGGCGCAGTGCTGCCAGCCAGGCCCTCGTCATGCCACATCCCGGACAGGGAATGCCCGTCATCAGGCGAAACACGCAGCCGATATCGAGCAGGTAGAGTGCGAGCCAGGCGACAAAGAGCGCGCCGATGCAAGAAAGGGCGCGGCGAATGAGTTCCGCCGCGCCCTTATGCCCCTGGGAGCTGTTCACGCCGCTCTTATCGTTAGGCACGAGCGCCAAGACGGACGTTGTAAGCCGTTGCCATGGCATTGGTATTCTTGATGATGATGTTCATGGCAAAGATGGGGCCAAGGCCGCACAGCAGCGCGCCGACGATCTGCCACATAAGAACGGTGGTACCGTTCTCCTGGAACATCAGGCCATAGCGAGGAGCATTAGCCTGCAAGCGGTTACCGATCTTGTAGTACCAGTAGAGTGCGTAGAAGCCGCAGGTCACGAACGACAGCAGGATAAATGCTGCCAGACCCGGCGTGGAATCGCCGTCGTCCTGGCACATGACATTGATGTCGCGAGCGAGGCAATAGAGGAAGTAATATGAATAGATGCCGCAGGTCACGATGGAAAGCAGGAGCCAGCCGATCACGCCACGGTCGGTTTTAATCGGAGCATAGCCCATCGGGGCAGGTGCAGGCTGCTGAGCATACTGCTGCTGGCCGGCGTACTGCTGCTGAGGCTGAGGCTGAACTGCCTGAACCGGAGTGGGCTGAATCTGCGTGGGCTGCGGAGCAGGCTGGGGCTGAGGTGCAGGCTGCGGCGCGGGCTGCGGAGCAGGAGCAGCGGAAGCGGCACCGACGGCAGAACCGCAGACAGGGCAGAATTTGGCATCATCCGAAATGGGAGAACCACAAGTGGGACAGAACATAAGCTTCTCCTTTTCCTAAGGCGTTGCACGCCTTCAAACCTTACACGTCTATGTTCTCAACAATAGCCGCGACGTTGTTGCGCAACATTGACCAATTTCCGAGAAATTTTGCTACAACCGATTTCCCAGGCATTTTCTTGCTTCCGCAGCAGAAAAAGGCACCCCGGGCTCAGTTGCCCAGGGCGCCTCGACCGACTATTCGGTTTGATTGTTTTCGGCAGCAGGATTATCGCCCGGCTCATCCGCCGGCGTGGCAACGGCATCCCAATCGGGCTCCGCAGGCGTCGCCTCGGGCGTCGGTGCGGGTGCAGGGGCAGGTGCCGGAGCAGGTGCAGGCGCGGGTGCAGGGGCAGGTGCAGGGGCAGGTGCCGGAGCAGGTGCAGCACCAGTGGCGGCCGTGGGATTGAATCCCGCAGGAGCAGGCTTCTTCTCACCCGGGAGCACAAACGTCAGGACGTCGTCGGTATCCTCGTCGGACCACTCGCTGGCATAGCGCGCGGCCCAGTAGCCAACGGCGCGATACTTGAGCATCTTGCCAAACACAGTCAGGAACACCGTGACAAAGGCAACGATCATCAAGAACAGGATGAGCGTAATGCCGCCGCCCTCGATGATTGCCTCAAGACCCGTGGGGCGATAGTAATAGCTATACATACCAAACGTAGCAATGGCGCCAAAGATGGCGGTGAAGATCCACGTGATGATGTGCGACACGATGCCCGTCAAAAACTCGGGAAGAATCGAGGCGCAGAATAGCTTGCCCAGGTTGGCCTTATAAGACTTCCAGACCTTCTCGAGCGAAAACGCGCTTTCCACGCGCCCCGCGACGGCAAAGTGCATCACGGCGGCATCACCAAACATCTTAAAGAAGATGCCCAGTACCACCGACACGATCATGGCAAAGACAAGCAGCCCCATCGAACCGATGAGGGCACCCTCAAGACCGCTCCAACCATTGAAATAATATGAACCGACGGCACCGATCACGACGCTCTCGATAGCCGAGAACACCACGCCAATCACCGGAATAATGGCCACGAACTCGAGCACACCGGTAATGACAGACGAGAAAATGCCCAATCCAAACGAGGTCGAGCGCAGCAGCGGACGCTCCATGCCGTTATCATCCTTGAGCGACAGGTCACGACCCCACTCGATGGCAAAGCCCGCGCCGCACACGCTTGCCACGTACGCGAGCAAAAAGCCAATGGCCGCTGCGATACCGCCGATAACGGGGATAAACAGCACCAGCACCGAGACAACACAGATCAGCGCCGGCAAAAAGGCGATTTGGCATACGCGAACCAAGGCGCCGGGAACCTTAAGCATGTCGTTGAAGGCCTGAGCCATGCAACCCTTGGGCGCGTTCATAGCCGGCTGGGGCGCAACGAACGGCTGCGGCTGCGGCTGGGCAAACGGCTGACCCTGCGGCTGAGGTTGAGCTTGCGGAGCGGGGCCGGCGGCCTTGACCTCGGCATTAGGGGCACCGCACACGCCGCAGAACTTGTCATTATCGCCCATGGGGGCGCCACACTGCGAACAGAACATCGAAATCATCCCTTCGTATCTAGAGCGAATCACCTGGATCGCAAACGATGTCTTTGGCATCATTATCGCCCAATGTGGGGACAAATACCCCAAGATGACCGATTTGCAACGCAGCCGGCTTTATTCAATGATTCGAAGGGTACGCCCGGGCTAGTTCGTGCCGCGGAAGCCCTTGCCGACGATTTCGGAGCTATCGACGATGGTGATGAAGGCGCCAGGGTCAATCTCGCGGGTATAGCGGCGCAGTTGCACTGCCTCGCGACGGCTCAGCACGCTCATGATCACCGTGACGCACTTGCCCGAGAAGGCGCCATAGCCACGGCTGATCGTTGCCGTGCGGTTGAGATGCTTGACGATAAACTCCTCGACCTTAAGGGGCTCGGAGCAAATGATCGTGCAGACCTTACGAAGGTGAATGCTCTCGATAGCCTTGTCGACCACAAGCGTCTTGGCAAACAGGCCAAGCACGCAGTACAGGCCGACGCGCGGGCCATACAGGAAAGCCGCGATGGTCACGATGCCGACATCGACCAGCAACAGGGCACGGCCGATCTCAAGTGTCGTGCGGCGTTTGAGAATCATGGCAAGGATGTCGGTGCCGCCCGTCGAGGCGCCAATGTCAAAGACAATGGCACTGCCCAGCGCCGGCAAGATGACGGCAAAACACAGGTCGAGCCACATATCGCCCGTCATCGAAACATCCGACGGAATGAAGAGCTCAAACAGCGAGACGTAGGCCGAAAGCGCAAACGAGGCAAAGACGCTCCAAAGGATTGCCTTGCGCTCCAAAAAGATAAAACCCAGGATGACCAGGACCGCGTTGATAATCCACATAAAGACGCCGACGGGCAGAGTCGGGAACAGCGTGGAAAGAATGACCGACACGCCCGAGGTGCCGCCGAAGGCAAAGTGATTGGGGGTTTTAAAGGCCACGATGGCGAACGCCGTGAGGACCAGGCCCAGATTGAGCTCGGCAAAAAAGCGCGGAAAGCCGGGCTCCTGGCTGCGCTTGCGGCCGGCGCGCTCGCCACGTTCGATATCCTCGCGACCGACAACGCGCTCCATCGGCACCACCGGAGGACGATGCATCTCCTCGGCGGCACGCGACGCCGCCTCTGCCGCAGCGGCTTCAATCGCCCATGCCTTGCTTTCGGTCTCGTGTTCGTCGGCCATTACGGCAACCCCTCGTTAACAATTTGGAAACAATGCGCCCATTAGGGTAACGCGGAACGCGAAGATTGCAACCCTTAGTTAGACGAGCGGTATGCCTGCATCGGGGGCATATAGAAAACGGTCGACCGCACTTTTGCTTGCGCGGTCGACCGTTTAGCGTTTTCGCAGGTAAAACCCATCGAAACAAACCTGTCCCTATTTGGTAGGTTACTCGTGCTGGCTGGTGCGGTGCTCGTACTCCTCGGGGGTGATGACATCCTCGATGCGCAGGTTGACGCCTGCCACCTCAAGGCCGGTCATCGCGGCCAGACGCTCGGTGACGCGCGCCTTAACGTCGTCAAAGATCGCAGGCGCATAGGCGCCGTACTCGATGATGACCGAGATGTTGACGACCACGCGGTTGTCATCGGTGACCTCAACCGTCACGCCCTTGGTCAGGTTCTCGGCACCAAACTGCTCCTGCACAAAGTGCATGAGGTTGCCCTTCATGCCCAGGACGTGCGGCACCTCGCGGGTGGCCATGGCGACAATCTTCTCGATCACGCCGTTGGAATAGGTCAGCGAGTCCTCGGACTCGTCCGTCTCCTCGTCCATCTCCTCGTTATCCTCGCCCGCATCGGACTCGGCCTCGACGAGTGCCTCGTCCTCGAGCGTTACGTCCTCCGCCTCGGCGGCGACGGCCTCATTCGCCTCGAGCTCGGTATCGGCTACATCGACCTTCGTGTTAAAAGCCATGGTTCCTCCTTATGCCTGCCGCGGATGCGACAGTCGAATACGTATTAGTGGCCGCTAAACAGGCGGCCGAAGAAGTTGACGATACCGTTCTCGCCGTCGCGAATCTGGCCGATCACGGCGCCGATCAGCACAAAGAATGCGATGACGAGCGTGTCCCACAGGCCCAACGTAAGTACCAGCACGGCGAGGATAAAGCCTGCCAAGGCGCCGAGCGTAGTGTTGGGGTGGCGCACGGCGTAGCTCCAGATAGCAGCGCCCGTACCTTTGATGAGACCCATGGCCTCGTCAAAGTCGTTGGCGGCGCTGTCGTGCTGCTCGCCGGCCTCGGGCTTGGCGTCGGCGGACTCGCCTGCCGGCGTAGCGTTCTGGTCGATCGTCAGGCGCGGCGTGCGGGCGGTCTTGTCTTGGTTGGTATCACTCACCGGAAACCTCCACGGTCTGGACGGTAGTCTTGGACGGCAAAAAACGGACGCGCGCGGTCGTGCCCGGCGTGCCGAGCATGGTGTCGCAGGCCTTCTCGATACGCTGCTGCATCGAGGTGGCAAGAGCGGCAACGTCCCTGTCATCGAGCGCGATGGCCTCGACCTTAAAACGAACGCGCGACTCGTCGGAGCCTTGAACGCGTGCCTCGATATGCTCAACCATCACGCGATCATCGCACTCTGCCGCGGCACGGGCGCACGAGGAAAGCGCTGCGAGCGTGACCTCGATATTGCGCTCCCCCGCCGGATGCACGCAGGACGGCTCGCGGCGCGCGAACATCAGGCGGAAAAAACCGATGAGCACGCCAAGTGCCACGATAGCGGCGCACACCGTAACGACGACGCGAGGCATGGTGTCACGCAACAGCAGCATAAAGCGATACGTATACGGTCCCCAGAACTGGCAGGCAAGCGTACCCAGCGCCACGATGGCGGCGGCAAGATACACGATCGCTAGGGCTCGTTTGAGTACGCGCACGCGCGCTCCCTTCAGGTTTCGGTCCACAGAATGCAAAACGGCTCGCATCATTATAAAAGAGCCGGGTCCGGTGCTGTACGCACGCGGATCCGGCTCATCTATTCCACGAGGCTTGCATGCTCGCTTCATTATGCCCAGATATGCACGGCTTAACCCGTGCAGGCGCTACTCCTCCTCGAGGGCAGCGATGACCTCGTCGGTCATGTCCATGGTGCTGTAGACGTCCTGGACGTCGTCGAGCTCCTCGAGACGGTCGATAAGACGCTGGACCTTCTTGGCGTCGGTACCGGAGACCTCGGTCGGGGTAGTCGGGACCATGGTGGTCTCGGAGCCCTTGACCTGGACGCCCTGCTCCTCGAGCGCCTTGGAGACAGCCATGACGTCGTTAGCAGCGGTCCAGACGATCCACTCCTCGCCGGCGTCCTCGTAGTCCTCGCCACCGGCCTCGGCGATGGCCATCATGAACTCATCCTCGTCACCGGCAGGACCGTTGGCGATCATGGTCTCCTTCTTGGCGTTCTCGTCCAGGATCTCCTTGGCGACGACGATCTGGCCCTTGCGCTCAAACTGGAAGGCGACGGAGCCCGAGGTGCCCAGGTTACCACCAGCGTGGGAGAAGGCGGAACGGACATCAGCGGCGGTGCGGTTGCGGTTGTCGGTCAGGCAGTCAACGTAGACGGCGACACCGGCGGGACCGTAGCCCTCGTACACGATGTTCTCGTAGACGGCGGCATCGGCACCCGAACCGAAGGCCTTGTCGATAGCGGACTTGATCTTGTCCTTGGGCATGGACTGAGCCTTGGCCTTAGCAACGGCAGCGGCGAGGCTGGCGTTGTTCTCGGGCAGCGGGTCGCCGCCGAGACGGGCAGCAACGGTGATGTTGCGGCTCAGCTTGGAGAAGAGGGCGGAACGCTTGGCGTCCTGCGCGCCCTTACGATGCTTGGTTGTGGCCCACTTAGAGTGTCCGGACATACGTGTCTCCTATCGGTTTCGACCTAAAGCCCAGCGCAGATGCTCGGGCAATATAAACAAACGTCGTTATGATATACCTACTGGCCTGCGAGATAAACCCCAAAATGAAGGCGTCGTGATGATACAGCCCCTTGGTGCAAAGCAACCTGCCCCCTTTGCACCAAATTAGGACCAGAGGAGGTCGCTGCGGGTGATGGTGGCGCCGATGGCAAAGGGCATGCAGGCGATGACCGGATACAGGTAGCGCATGTAGGTCGAGCCGTTGCAGGGACCGATCAGGCACACGGCGAGCACGCCCAGCAGCGGCACCCAAATGGCCAGCCCGCGCCACGAATGACGACGTAGCAGATAGACAACCACGGCGATCATGATCCACACATAGGTGGCCGAGCTCATGGTGAGCGAGATAAACGGGACGCGTTGTACTGCCACGCGATACAGGTTGATCAGGTGGTCGCACCAGCGCACAACCTTGCTATCGACCGGATGGAAGTCGAAGTACTTGAGGTTATCGGGCTTTGCCATGATCTCGGCACTGCGCGCCGTGCTGTAGACCCACGCATCGCGGGCACTCGGATAAAAGTAGCCGTAGTAGTTATTGATGAGCGCCGAGATATAGCACTCGGGATCCTTTTTGAACATCTGGGCCCACACCTCAAAATAGGCCTTGATGTCCTCCTGCGAGGCGTACTCGTTAAAGCAATTTTTGACGGCGTCCGACTTATCCGGGTTGTAACGGCGGCCCAGATTCTCGTACTTGAGCACGCGGTCGATCACGGCACGCTCTTCGTCGGTCACCAAGCCGTCGCAAGGAGCCTCCACGATGGTGTCGTCCTCCTTAACCGTGGGGTTGACACCCGAGTTGAGGCCGTCGTGCTTTTGGACGAAACGAGCCGTCTGCTGGAACGGAATCGAGAGGATTTCGCGCTTGGAACCAGGCGTGATATCGTGCGCCGGCATAAAGACCTTGGTGAAGTACATATTAGAAGCAAGACAGAGTGCAAGCACCGCAAGAACTCCCACCCAGCGGAAACGCGGGATGGCACCCGAAGGCGCAGCACCGGCCTGCTTGGCTGCACGATGAGCCACATGCGCGTCCCATGCGCAAAACGCCGACGCGATTACGCATGCCGCCAGGGGAAATACCAGGCCGCCGTTACGCAGAAACGTGGAACCCATGGCGCCCAGAGCGAGCAGCAGCCAGTCATGGCGCGCAAAGAGCACGGGCCTCTGTTCGCCCGCACGCTCGGCATTGGCATCGCGACGGGGCAGGCCGCAGGCCACGAGCTTCACGGTCTGCACCAACAGCACCAAAAACGCGTCGGCAAACAGCACATCTTTGGTAAGCAGGGCCGCATAGTTGGAGAACATGGGCATAAACACAAAGAACAGCAAGATCACGCCGCGGACCGGCAGGCTCACGCCCAGCTTGCGCAGCGACGAGATGGAATAGGCCATGCAGGCGGCCGTAATGACGAACTGGGCGCAGGTGTAGATGGCAAGACCTGCGTTGGCGCTATTGAACAGACACTATGACCCAATCCGAGGGCACTAAAAAGATAGGAGCCCCCGCTCGTG
>UQTD01000072.1 GCA_900543845.1 uncultured Collinsella sp. | reverse complement strand
CGGTCGGCCACGGCGTGCCACTCGCGCGAGAGCTGCGGCACCACGCCGGCAAAGGCGATCGCGTCGACCGCATCGAGCGAAAGGCCGTACATCTTAAAGAAGCCCATCAGGCGCACGTGGATCTCGTCGGCGGTATAGGAGCGGTCGGTGGGCATGCGCCACGACTGCACCAGCTCGTCTCCGTCAAACAGGCCCATGGCCGTCTGCGTGTTTCCCATATCGATAGCGAGCAGCATGTCTACTCCAGGTGTCGGCGTAAAAGGACGCGCACCATTGTATACGCGCCGCCGGCGGTGCCAGGCTGCGATTCGTTTACGGTGATATGGGCTAAGGGGTTTTAAATATGAAGGAATTATGCTCTACGAGATTTTCCTTGCCGTTTACCGAACTCCCACGTAATATTCTTTCTAGCGCACATGAGGCGCCCAGACATTGCGGGGTGGAGCAGTCTGGTAGCTCGCCGGGCTCATAACCCGGAGGTCGTAGGTTCAAATCCTGCCCCCGCGACCAAGAACTTGCAGCTCGTCGGCCTAGCCGGCGAGTTTTTTTGTTATTTGGGGACCGTGTTTTCGGTCCAATTCTCGGCTTCTCAAACAAAATCTCGATCTGTAACATCTAGACCCGATTTGGGCGGCTGGGTGTTACAGATCGAGATATGCCGGTGGGTTGGGTCCCGTTTATCTAAATCTGTAACACGAGGGGCGGATTTTGCCGAGTTGTTGTTACAGATTGAGATTTTCTGGCAGACGGGTCCCGTTTATCTCGATCTGTAACATCTGGAGCCCATTTTGCCGAGTTACTGTTACAGATTTAGATTTTTCGGCAGGCTAGATTGGTTTGTCTTGATCTGTAACATCTAGGGTCGTTTTTGGCCTGTAGGTGTTACAGATCGAGATTTTCCGACGGAACGCTCCCGTTTGTCTCGATCTGTAACAGTAAGACCCGGTTTTGCTGAGTAACTGTTACAGATTGAGACAAACCGACGGGCCGCCTCGCCCCATCCACCTGCCGCCACCTGATATTCGCCGATTTTCGTTGCGCCGCTGTGCCCCCATGCCATATCCTCTAGACAACTACGCGGCACCATCGCCGCCGCGCCTACAAGAGAGGAATGTCCATGACCGCACCTGCATCCAAGCTGCTCCAGCCCATTACGGTTGGCCCCCTTGAGCTCAAGAACCGCATTATGTTCCCGCCGCTGACCACCGGCTACGAGGAGCGCGACGGTTCCATCGGCGAGCGCAGCCTGGCCTTTTATGAGCGTCTGGCCCGTGGCGGCGTGAGCTACATCGTCATCGGCGACGTCGCTCCCGTTATGACCGCAAGCCCCACGCCCAAGCTGGCGACCGACGCCCAGATCCCCACGTTTAAGGCACTGGCCGACGCCGTCCACAAGCACAGCGCCAAGGTCGCGCTGCAGCTGTTCCACCCCGAGTATGACGTGCCCGGTGTCGGCCGCATGGTCATGGGATCCATGGCCGCTGCCAAGGCCGCGCAGGAGGCCAAGGCCGCCGGCGACGAGGAGACCTTTGCCGCCAAGATGGCCGAGTCCAACGAGATCCGCAATCAGGCCTACGCCAAGCTGCACCACGACATGCAGCACTTTGTGAACGAGGCAAGCGTAGAGCAGCTCACCCAGATCAAGGAGGCCATCGCCGCCTCGGCTGCCCGCGCGCAGCAGGCTGGCATCGACGCCATCGAGGTCCACGGCGACCGCCTGGTGGGTTCGCTGTGCTCGGCCATCCTCAACCAGCGCACCGACGAGTACGGTGGCTCGTTCGAGAACCGCGTCCGCTACGCGCTGGAGGTCGTCGCTGCCATTAAGGAAGCCGCGCCGCAGCTGATGGTGGAGTACAAGCTCCCCGTGATTATGGAGAACCCCGACGGCACGCCGCGCGGCAAGGGCGGCCTGCAGCCTGACGAGGCCTGCGAGTTTGCCAAGCTGCTCGAGGGCGCGGGCATCGACATGATCCAGGTCGCGCAGGCCAACCACACCGGCAACATGGGCGACACCATTCCGCCCATGGGCGCCATGCCCTACAACTGGACGCTGCCCGTGGCCGAGCGCGTTAAGGCCCTGGTCTCCGTGCCGGTGGCAACCGTCGGCCGTGTAGTCTCGGTCGAGGCCGGCGAGAAGATCCTGGAAGACGGCGCGGCCGACATCGTCGCCTATGGCCGCTCGCTCATGTGCGATCCCGACATTGCGCTGAAGGCTGCCACGGGCGAACCCATCCGCGAGTGCCTCAACTGCAACAAGGGCTGCGTCGATGCGATTCAAAACCGCAAGTACATCTCGTGCGTGCTCAATGCCGAGAACGGCGACGAGGCGACCATCGCCATTAAGCCGGGCGAGGGCGACAAGAAGATCGCCGTGGTGGGCGGCGGTATTGCCGGCCTGGAGGCCGCGCGCGTGGCGGCCAAGCGCGGTTACGACGTGACCGTCTACGAGGCGAGCGATCATCTGGGCGGCCAGATTGTGCTGGCGGCCGCGCCTCCGCGCAAGGACGAGATCATGCGCTCGGTCGAGTACTACGAGAAGATTCTGCCCGGCCTGGGTGTGAAGGTCGAGCTCAACCATGTTGCTACCGCTGAGGACCTCAACGCCGCCGACGCCGCGATTGTGGCCGTGGGCGCGCACGACGTGGTCATCCCCGTTCCGGGTGCCGACTCGGAGAAGGTCGTCTCGAGCTGGGACGTGCTGGCCGGCAAGGTTGAGCTTACGGGCCGTGTCGCCGTTATTGGCGGTGGCCTGGTGGGCACCGAGACTGCCGAGTATCTGCTGCAGCACGGTTGCGAGGTGGCGATCGTGGAGATGCTCGACAAGATTGCCGCGGGCGAGTCCGAGACCATTCTGCCGCTGATCATGAGCGACTTTGCAGAGCACAACGTGGAGCAGCACGTGAAGACCCGCCTGACCGCCATTACCGACGAGGGCGTGGAGGCCATTCGCACCACCGAGGACGGCGCCGAGGAGCCGGTGAAGATCGCCTGCGATTACGTGGTGATGGCCGTGGGCTCCAAGGCCAACGCGTTTGACCTGGACGGCGTGACGGTGCCCGTGACCTGCGTGGGCGACTGCTCGGGCGAGCGCACCGCCGACATTGCGAGCGCCATCCGCACGGCGTATCACGCGGCCAACGAGCTGTAGTTAACTTCGCGGCCAGGCGGGGCGGTAGCACGGATCCGCCTCGCCTGGCCGCGTCCCATCGGGTTTCAACCGGGGCGGGGTCTGCAAGCGCAGCAGGTCCCGTCCTTTTTGTTTTGCTCGGGTGGATGGCAATGCGCGGTAATCATGAGGAGTGAGGCGTCACTGCCCTGCAGGCCGCTCAAAATTATTGGGGGAGGGGTTAATAATTATTCCCTCTAGACCAAAGGACATAAAGAGATGTCAATTTTGTTGGCAAACGAATGACGATTAGCTGCGAGCTAGCTACCAGCGTAAATAATCGATAAAGAAATGTCGTAAATAGGTGTCAAATGCCCAGATAACGCCGCGTCTATTTTAATTAACTACTTTGAGCAAACAGCAAAATGCTACTATCTAGCGTGCACGTAAGAAAGCAGATTAACGGTTAAGGCTAAGAAGTGGCAGGTATGTCGGAAGCAACTAGGACTCGCACGCATGCGCCCGAGGTTAGGCAGCGCGCCGTCGAGATCCTCCAAGAGGGGGTCGGTCACCGCGCCCTCGCCGCAAAGCTTGGCATTCCCCAGGCCACGGCTCGTCAGTGGGCCCGTGCATATGCCGTGGGCGGTGCCGACGCCGTGCTCAATGCGGGCGCTCGTCATCACACCTATTCGTACGACGTTAAGCTCGCCGTGGTTAAGGACCGTCTGGAAAACGGCCTGACGGTTCGCGAGGCCATGATCAAGCACAAGATTCCCAGCGAGTCTTCGGTCAAGGCTTGGTGTCGCCTGTACCGCGACGGCGGCGAGGCGGCGCTGGTCGATAAGCCGCGGGGTCGCAAGCCGCGCGTTAAAAAGGCGGAATAGCGAACGGGATGGTGCGCCCACGGGGGCGCATTTTTCTTGCCGTGCCAACTTTTCGGATCGCCGCGTGCCTATCGGGACATCCTTCAAAGTGGCCAATAAACCGCGTGCAGTGCCCGCGCGCCCATCGCTGCAATAGGGGGAGCGTCGCCTCTCTGCTCCAAAGCGGACACGCCCTTGCCCCGTACGCCTAAAACTCCCCAGTTGACCGAAAACCTGCCGCTGCTACTCCTCAATTGAGCTATAACGTTAAACAATTGCAGCGTTTTTGCATGGGGGAGTGATGGTATGACGCTACTGTATTTCCTTACCCTGTTTCCGCTGGTACCGGCACTGGGCATGCTGTTCGCGGGCGGTGACCGCGCCCGCGATGCGGTGGGGCTCATAGGCTCCGGCATTATTATGGCGGTGACAGTTGTAGTCGCCGTCATGTTTTTTGGCACGGGTCCGCAGAGCTTTGAGGTTGCCCCCGGCGCCTCGCACGTGCTCTCCATCATCAGCTCCGCCATCGATGTCATCCTGTGCGCCGTCATCCTGTACAACGCGTACAAATATAGGAACGCGCTCACCACGGTGCTCGGCATAGTCCAGCTGGTGGGCTCGCTCGCCTTTGCAGCCATGACGCTGCCCGCGACCGAAGCCGTCACCGCCACCCCGCTCTACCTGGACTACATGAGCGTGATCATGGTTCTCGCCGTCGGCATCGTCGGCAGCCTTATCTGCGTGTATGCCCTGGGCTACATGAAGGACTTCCAGGCCCATGACGAGCACGAGGCCGCGCTGCGCGGGCAGACCGCGCCCGACCGTCGCCCACAGTTCCTGGCGCTCATGTTCCTGTTCCTCTCGGCCATGTTCGTCATCGTGACGAGCGACAACCTTGAGTGGCTATTCTGCGGCTGGGAAATCACCACCGTGTGCTCGTTCCTTATGATTGGCTATACGCGCACGCCCGAGGCCATCAAGAACGCCTTTACCCAGATCATTCTCAACATGCTGGGCGGCATCGCGTTTTTGGCCGGACTCATGTACCTGCACGTTAACGGCATGCCGCTGACCATCTCGGGCATGATCGAGCTTTCCGGCGCCGGAACCGCGCAATCCGCGCTGCTGGTGATGCCGGTCATTCTGCTGTCGCTCGCCGCCCTTACCAAGGCCGCGCAGATGCCGTTCCATACCTGGCTGCTCGGTGCCATGGTTGCCCCCACGCCCACGAGCGCCCTGCTGCACTCGTCCACCATGGTCAAAGCCGGCGTGTTCCTCATGGTCAAGCTGAGCCCGCTCTATGCCATCTATCCCGTGACCGGCTTTATGGTCACGAGTGTGGGTGCCATCACGTTTTTGCTCGCTGCCCTCATGGCCATCTCGCAGAGCAACGCCAAACGTGTGCTCGCGTACTCCACCATCTCCAACCTGGGCCTCATCAGTGCCTGCCTGGGCGTCGGCGCGCCCGAGGCCGTATGGGCGGCCATCTTCCTAATCCTGTTCCACACGGTGGCAAAGTCGCTGCTGTTCCTGTGCGTGGGCACGGCCGAGCATCATATCGGCAGCCGCAATATCGAGGACATGGACGGTATGTTCAGCCGCATGCCGCACCTGACGCGCCTGATGATGCTGGGCATTATGGGCATGTTTGTGGCGCCGTTTGGCATGCTCGTGTCCAAGTGGGGCGCCCTGGTGGCGTTCGCGCAGACCGGCAACGTGCTCATGATCATGGTGCTTGCCTTTGGCTCGGCCGCGACGTTTTACTTCTGGGGCAAGTGGCTTGCCAAGCTTTCGGGCGTCGATCCCACGGCTCAAAACGTTGAGGTCAATGTCCATAAGACCGAATGGATGGCCCTCAACACCATCGCCGCGCTGCTGATTCTGTGCTGCGTGGCGTTCCCGGTTATCTCGAGCGGCCTGGTGTCGCCTTACTTGGCCATGGTGTTTGGCCGCGTGCCGTACGTTATCGGCAAGGACGCCATGTATCTGATGGTGGTTATCGTGGCGTTTATCGCCGTGGTGCTGCTGACTTCATTCCGCGTGAGCAATAAGCCGCACGTCAACGTGTACCTTTCGGGCGTGGGAACCGACAAATATCGCCATTTCCGCGGCTCGATGGGACACGAGGTGAAGGCCGAAAAGCGCAATTGGTACTCGGAGGACGCCCTTGGCGAGAAGCGTATTAGCCCCGCGGGTAGCGTCGTGTGCTGCAGCATTATCTTGTTTGCGCTGCTGTGTTGCGCGTGGATTGGGCCCGAGCGGCTTGCCATGAGCGCGCCCTCGGTGCTGCGCGGTAAGTATTTCGAGGGCTCGGGCGTCGTGGGCATTTTTATTGGCACCGTGGCGTTTGCCTTGCTGGCGCCGCTTGTGGGCGGCTTGATTGACGGCCTTGACCGTAAGCTGTCCGCCCGTATGCAAGGTCGCGTGGGCCCGCGCTTGCTGCAGCCCTTCTACGACGTTGCCAAGCTGCTGCGCAAGGCCCCTGCCAGCGTAAACACCATGGACGATACCTACATGGCGTGCGCGCTCATCTTTACCGTCGTGGGCGGCGGCATCTTTGTGTCGGGCTCCAACACGCTGTTGTGCGCCTTTATGGTGACGCTCGCCGCGATTTTTGTGGTGCTGGCGTCCGCCTCGACGCAAAGCCCGTTTGCCCAGGTTGGTGCCGATCGCGAGCTGCTGCAGGTTATGAGTTACGAGCCCGCCGTTCTGCTGATGAGCGTGGGCCTGTACCTTGCCACCGATAGCTTCGATTCCATCGCCGTGACGGGGCAGTCGGCCCCCATCATTGTGTACAGCGCGCCCATTTTCCTCGCGCTGCTCGCGGTGCTCACCATCAAGCTGCGCAAGTCGCCGTTTGACCTTTCGTATTCGCATCACGCGCATCAGGAGATTGTCCAGGGCGTCGCCACCGAGATGAGCGGCGGCACGCTGGCCAAGATGACCCTTATGCACTGGTGCGAGACCGCGCTGTTTTTGATGTGGGTGGGCATGTTCTTTGTCTGGGACAACCCGGTGAGCTGGGTGGTCGCCCTGGTCGTGATGGCTGCGACGTACTTTGTCGAGGTGCTGATCGATAACACCTTCGCCCGCAGCACCTGGCGCAGCTGCTTTAAGCTCGGCTGGGGCGTGGCGCTGGTGTTTGGCCTGCTCAACCTTATGCCCATCCTCGTCGACGTATTTATTTAGGAGGCGGCATCCATGGATCATAAAATGTCGCGCTCGCCGTGGGTTATTCATTACGACGGCTCGAGCTGCAACGGATGCGATATCGAGGTGCTGGCCTCGCTCACGCCACTGTTTGATGCGGAGCGCTTTGGCGTGGTCAACACCGGCAACCCCAAGCATGCGGATATCTTTTTGGTGACGGGGTCGGTCAATGCCCAGAACCTGCCCGTCGTGCGCCAGATCTACAGCCAGATGCTCGAGCCCAAGTGCGTGGTGGCCTGCGGCATCTGCGCGTGTTCGGGCGGCGTGTTCCGCGATGCCTACAACGTGATCGGCGGCGTGGACCGCGCGATTCCCGTGGACGTGTACGCGCCCGGGTGCGCCATTCGCCCCGAGACCGTAATCGATGCCATTGTGGAGGCGTGCGGCATCCTGGACCAGAAGGAGGCCGTGATGCGTGCTGGCGGTGACCCGCTCACCGTGGGCGGTGCCGCAACCTGGGACGGTGGCGTTGAGCTGGGCGAGGACGGGTTTGTGGCTGCGGGGGCCGGGGCTGACGGTGCCGGTGACGCGCCTGCCGAGAAGCCCGCCGCGCCCGCCGCTGGCGACGCACCTGCTGAGACGCCCGTCGCTGCAAAGGAGGCCGAGTAATGCAAAAGGCAATCTATACCACCGTCGGGATCGACGAGCTCCTGTCGCATGTCCAGGCGCTCAAGGGCGTCGGCGCGCGCTTTGTGCAAATGCACGCCGAGCGCTGTGTGGACGACGGATCGTATCGCCTGGTCTATACGTTTATCAACGTTCGTGCTGCTCAGGAGCGGATCGCTCAGGACGGCAGCTATGCGATTGAGAACCTGGTGGTTGAGGGCATCGACCAGTGCCAGGAGATTCCGTCCATCAGCTCGTATTACCCCGCGGTGTTCCCGTTTGAAAATGAGGCCCACGACCTATTTGGACTTGCCATCACCGACATGCAGCTCGACTTTAAGGGCTTTTTCTACCAGGTCTCGACTGCCGAACCCATGAGCGTTATCACGCCCGAGGTGAAGGCTGCGCGCGAGAAGGCCATGAAGGTCCGTGCCGCTGCCGAGGCCAAGGGCGCTGACATGACCTCCGTGGACGTGGCCGCAGCCCTGTGGACGCTGACCTACGAGAATGCCGTCACCGGCCAGATCCAGTTCAACGCCACCGGCGACGCCATCAAGAACTGCGCCTACACCGAGTGCTTCCGCCGCGAGGCAGGCTCCTACGGCAAGGACGTACGCGGCCTGAACCGCCTGCACGAGTTCTCGAAAGT
>UQTD01000071.1 GCA_900543845.1 uncultured Collinsella sp. | reverse complement strand
ACGTCGCCGGCGACATCGGCCCCATCGGCGCCCTGCTGCGCCCCCTGGGCACCCTCAGCTTTGACGAGGCCTACGACCTCTTTGCCGAGGAGGTGCGCGCCGGCGTCGATGCGGGTGTGGACCTCTTTATTATCGAGACTATGACCGACCTGGCCGAAATCAAGGCGGCCGTCCTCGCCTGCCGCGAGAATTCCGACCTGCCCGTCTTTGCCACTATGACCTTTGAGGAAGACGGCCGCACCTTCTTGGGCACGAGCCCCGAGGTCGCCGCCATCACCCTCGACGCCATCGGCGCCGACGTCCTGGGCATCAACTGCAGCCAGGGCCCGGCCGAACTCCGAGGACTCGCCGCGCGCATGCTCACCGTCACCGACAAGCCCATCATGGTGCAGGCCAACGCGGGACTGCCCCGCGTGGACGACGACGGCAATACCATCTTTGACATCCAAGCCCCCGAGTACGCCGAGGCCGTCGCCGGCATGATCGCCGACGGTGTGAGCGTCGTCGGCGGCTGCTGCGGTACCACGCCCGCGCATATGGCGGCACTTCGCACCCTCATCGACAACCACACGCCCAGCCCGCGTCACCGCAAGCCCAGCATGTCGGTCACGAGCGCCCAGACGGTCGTGGACCTTCCCTGCGACGGCCACAAGATCGCCGTCATCGGCGAGCGCATCAACCCCACCGGCAAAAAGCGCCTGCAGCAGGCCCTGCGCGACGGCGACCTGGACTACGTCGTGAGTCAGGGCATCAGCCAGCAGGAGCAGGGCGCCGACATCCTGGACGTCAACGTGGGCCTGCCCGAGATCGACGAGGTCAAGGTCATCCAGCAAGCGACCGAGCAGCTCCAAGGTTCCACGCTGCTGCCGCTGCAGATCGACTCCACCGACCCCGCCGCCGTCGAGGCCGCCGTGCGTCGCTGCGCCGGCAAGCCCATCATCAACTCGGTCAATGGCAAACAGCAGATCATGGATGAGATCTTTCCGCTGGTCGCCCACTACGGCACCAACGTCGTCGGCCTCACGCTCGACGAGGACGGCATCCCGGATACCGCCGAGGCACGCTATGCCATCGCCGAGCGTATTGTGGCCGAAGCCGCCCGTTACGGCATCGGCCCGGACCGCATCCTCATCGACTGCCTAGTCATGACCGCCTCGACCAACCAGCGCCAGGCTGAGCAGATCCTGCGCGCCATGTCTATGTGCAAGGAGCGCCTGGGCGTCAAGTGCGCACTCGGCGTGTCGAACATCAGCTTTGGTCTGCCCGCCCGCCCGCTGCTGGGCTCGGTCTTTTTGGCCGCCGCCTTTGGTGCAGGTCTGGACGCCCCCATCATGAACCCGGGTTCCAAGCGCTTTATGGACACCGTCTACAGCTATCGCGTCTTGAGCGTCGAGGACGAGGGCTCGACCGGATACATCGAGCGCTACGCCGGCTGGACCGACCCGTATAAGATCGCCGCGAACCCGGCGGCCGCTCAGTCTGCATCGAGCGATGCCGCGCCTGCCGCAAGCACCACTGCAAGCGCCGAGGACGACCCCATCCGCCACATGGTCGTCTCGGGCCGCAAGGGCGAAATCGCGGCCGAGACCGAGCGCCTGCTGGCCGACCACGACGCCATGGACCTCATCAACAACCACTTTATCCCCGCCCTCGACGAGGTTGGCGTCCTCTTTGACCAGGGCAAGTTCTTCTTGCCGCAGCTCATGGCCTCGGCCGAGGCCGCGCGTGTGGGCTTCGACACCATCAAGCGCCTGATGCCCGCCGGCGAGATTGCCGACAAGGGCAAGATCTGCGTGGCCACCGTCAAGGGCGACATCCACGACATCGGCAAGAACATCGTCAAAATGCTGCTCGACAACTACGGCTATACCGTCTTTGACCTAGGCCGTGACGTCGACCCGCAGGAGGTGCTCAGGACCGTACAGGAGCGCGACATCAAGCTCGTCGGCCTCTCGGCGCTTATGACCACCACGGTCGTCGCCATGGAGGAAACCATCAAGCTGCTTCATGCCGAGGTGCCGGGCGTCAAGATCATCGTGGGCGGCGCCGTGCTCACCCCCGAATACGCAAAGCAGATCGGCGCGGACTACTACGCCAAGGACGCCGCCGAGAGCGCACGCATCGCCGAAGAGGTCTTTGGGCAGTAACACAACGGAAACAACCGAGCACCAAAACGTGCCGCACGCGCCACTTGGCACGTGCGGCACGTTAGAATAGACAAGACTATGCTCGTTTTGGCAGATAGGAGCGCAAGGATGGCGATCACGCCCGCAGAAATCGCGGAAACCCGCGGCATGGTTGAGGAGCAGAACCTCGACATCAGGACCATCACCATGGGTGTTTCGCTCATGGGTTGCGGCGACGAGAACCTCGACCGCATGTGCACGAAGATCTACGACCACGTGACGCACACGGCTGAGCACTTGGTCGAGACCGCCGAGAACCTCGAGCGCGAGTACGGTATCCCTATCGTCAACAAGCGCGTTTCCGTCACCCCGGTGGCGCAGATTGCCGCGTGCTGCAAGGATGAGGACCTCACCCCCATCGCGCATGCCCTCGACCGCGCGGCCGAGACGCTCGGCATCGATTACCTGGGCGGCTTCTCCGCACTCGTCCAGAAGGGCATCGGCGACGCCGACCGCCGCGTCATCCAGTCCATCCCCCAGGCGCTCGCCACCACCAGCCGCGTCTGCTCCAGCGTCAACGTCGCCAGCCTGCGTGCCGGCATCAACATGGACGCCGTGCTTATGGCCGCCCAGACCATCATCGATGCCGCCAAACTCACTGCCGACCAGGATTCCGTCGGCGCTTCCAAGTTTGTCTGCTTTGCCAACATGGTCGAGGACTCCCCGTTTATGGCGGGCGCCGTCCACGGCGGTGGCGAGGCCGACGCCGTCATCAACGTAGGCGTCTCGGGCCCCGGCGTTATGGCCGCGGCCCTGGAGACGCTGCCCGATTCCGCATCGATGATGGAAGTCGCCGAAAAGATTAAGCAGACCGCCTTTAAGATCACCCGTGCCGGCGAGCTCATGAGCCGCGAGGCCGCCCATCGCCTGGGTGTCGAGAAGGGCATTGTCGACCTGTCGCTGGCTCCCACGCCTGCCATCGGCGACTCCGTTGCCCGCATCCTCGAGATCATCGGCGTGGGCACCTGCGGTGGCCCGGGCACGACCTGCGCGCTCGCCATGCTCAACGATGCCGTCAAGAAGGGCGGCGTCATGGCCAGCTCCAGCGTGGGTGGTCTCTCCGGCGCCTTTATCCCCGTGTCCGAGGATGCCGGCATGATCGCCGCCGTCGAGGCCGGCGCGCTTTCGCTCGAGAAGCTCGAGGCCATGACCTGCGTGTGCTCCGTCGGCCTGGACATGATCGCCATCCCCGGCGACACCCCGGTCGAGACCATCGCCGGCATCATCGCCGACGAGATGGCTATCGGCGTCATCAACAACAAGACCACGGCCGTCCGCGTGATTCCCGCCATCGGCAAGGGCGTGGGCGACTGCGTCGAGTACGGCGGCCTGTTCGGCCGTGCGCCCATCATGCCGGTGAACCCCAACGCCGGCACCGTGCTTGCCCACCGTGGCGGACGCTTCCCGGCGCCGCTGAACTCGCTCAAGAACTAGCTGAGGGGTTCGGGCGAGGAGCCCCGGGGAGGGCAAATATACAAGGTCGCCTGCTCGGACAGTCCTGACTCGCACGGAGAGCACATTAAGTGCTCTCCGGCTCGTGCGGAACTCGCGATCGACCTTATATATTTGCCCTCCCCGGGGCTCCCGCACATCGGGATCTCAGTTGAGTTCCATCCCGGTTGCAGTTGCTTCGCTCCTGCACTACATGGTCGATACGGCGGTTTGGCGTTGGATCGGTTCTTTCTGATATATGCTGGTTGCGGCTCTTCTTTTGGGAGGAGTCGCTTTTTTGTTGCTAGGAGGTTGGCCCGTGGTTGATGGGGATGCTCGCTCTGAGCTGCTTTCTGCTGATTGGAATGGCGAATGGATGCGCTTGCAGGCTGGTCGGCGGCGGGCTGATGATTCTTTTGAGTGGGATAAGCGGGCTCGGCATTTTCGGCCGCTTGAGACTGCTCCGTATGCTCGGGATTTTATGAAGCTGTTAGCGCTTGAGCCTGGTGAGTCGGTGCTTGATATGGGGTGTGGGGCTGGGTCGATTGCTATTCCGCTTGCGCAAGACGGGCATCCCGTGATTGCTGCTGACTTTTCCCCTGCTATGTTGGGCACGCTTGATGCTGGCATTGAGTACTATGGGCTCGAGGATCGCATTACACCGCTTGAGCTTGCTTGGGATGATGACTGGGATTTGGTTGGGCCGGTCGCGAAAGCGGTAGATGTTGCCTTTGCCAGTCGCTCTGTCACCACGACCAACCTTAAAGGCGCGCTTGCCAAGCTTGATCGAACGGCTCGTCGGCGTTGCGCTGTCACGATGGTCGCCAACTCCAGCCCGCGCTATGACCTGCACCTGATGAACGCTATCGGTGCCTCGGTTACCTGCAGTAATGGCTTTGTGTATGCCTTCAATATCCTCATTCAGATGGGTGCCCTGCCGCAGGTTACGTACTTTGAATCGCCTCGTCGCGATACCTTCGATAGCCTTGAGGCGGGCGTGGCGGACTTCTCCCGCATGCTCGAGCACGGTAACGAGGATAAGATTGACCGTCTGCACGGCTACGTCGCTCAGCATATGATTGAGAATCCCCATGCCGGCGAGCCAGGGTCCAAGGGCGTGCCGCAGGGGCGCTACATGCTCGACCACGTCCGCAAGGTCCGTTGGGCGTTTATTGCATGGGAGCCGGTCTCTTCGGTCCGTCCATAGACCGCTTTCGGCCGCCGTACACGTCCGCCTGTAACCCGCGCCGTTCTCCCGCTCGGCATCCGCATTCTTTTTGAACTGGGCAAACACGCCCCACACCGCGCCGTTCCTGCGCTATCGTGGGACAGCTCACGTAGATTAAGGCCCCATCGTGGGGCGCCCCATAACATAGAAAGCGAGAACCCATGGCACTGACAGGAGCCCAGGTCAAGCAGCTTCGCAGCATGGCCCATCACCTCAACCCCGCCATCATCATCGGCAAGTCCGACATCAACGAGGGCACCGTCGAGCAGACGGTCGCCTACCTGGAGAAGCACGAGCTCGTTAAGTGCTCCGTACTCGATGGTTCCAGCCTTTCCGCCCGCGAGGCCGCCGAAGAGCTCGCCGACCGCTGCCATGCCGAGGTCGTCCAGGTTATCGGCCGCAAGTTCTCGCTGTATCGCGAGTCCTCGCGCAAGGACATCGAGAAGATTAAGCTCGTCTAAGAGCCAACGATCCGACGAGCCAATATACATCAAGCTTGCGAGCGTCCGAGCAATTCGGACGCTCTTTTTTATCGCTCGACGAGCACGCGGTTAAGCCTGCCCTCCACCAAGCGCTCGTATAGACGCCGCGTCTCGGGCTCGGGCACGCCATTGACCTGCTCCCTCAGGTGATGCATATGCCCACTGTACAGCTCGACGATATCGCGTCGTCGCCCCGCCGCACCGTAGACGTGCATAGCGCAACGCACCATGTCCTCGCGCGCCGTCTCTTGCCGCAGCCCCGACTCCACCAGCCATACCGCCGACTGCAGGTCGTTTTCTTCTAGGGCGGCATTCGCGCCCCGAATCATGCAGTCGATATACTTCGATTCCATAATGCGCCGCATACGCAAAAAGTAGGTGGGATTACAGCCATTGGGAACATACAACGGGCCGGCGTAGAGCTGCTCGATCTTAAGGCACAGCTCGATCAGATGGGGTCCGCGCGCACCCGTGCGATTTCCCAAAACTTCGCGGCTTATCTGATCAAACAATCGCACGTCGGTCTTGACGTAATCGCCGTTAAGCCCAATGCACTCGTTTTGGATCAGCACGCACGACTTGCCGTCCGGTGTCGGCCCCAAGGCCGAACGCAGGCGCGATATCGTCGAGTACAGATTGTTACGAGCGCTATTGAACTCGGCATGGGGCCACAGCTCCATAGCCATCGTCTCGCGGTCGACCAGTGCATCCATGCCCAGCGCAAGCCGCTCGGCAAGCGTCGCCGCTTTCTTGCGGCGCCACATCTTATCCGTGATGGGAAACCCGTCGCGCTCGGCGCGAAACGCCCCAAACATGCGGATCTCGATATGGCCAATCACATCGACACCCTCGGCATCGCCAGCCTGGAACAGACGCTCGCCTTCGCCCTCAAAGTCGTCACGCAGCGAATACCGCGACAGCTCGCGCACCGGGAGCTTCTTTCGAATTCTAGCGGCCGGCTCACCCAGACAATGCATCGCAAGGCGCGCAAACAGCCGATACGACGGATCCAAAATCCCTAGGCGGTTCATGGACATCCAGGCTGCAAGGTCGCTATCGCGGCCCGCGGAGGCCAAATGCAGCGCCACCATCCATGCCTCGGCACCACCGACCTGCGTTCGACTCAAATCGAGCAGCTCTGCCTCTTCGCGCACCGATACCATCGATGTATTGCGTAAGTACGCCGCGCGCTCTAGCAGCAATGCGTTGTCGCGTATGTATCCAGTCGATTCCTCGGCAAGCCTGAGCACCTGCACCGCACGGAATTTGGCATTGACCGGACGCCCCTCAGCCAGCGACTGCCAGCCTTCCAGTATCAAGCCAAACAACTGGACTTGATTGTCGCGCACGCGCACGGCAAAACGGTCGAGCTCATTGAATGCCTGCTCGTCGGTCACCGGCATGCCAGCAAGCAGGCGCCGCGCCGATAATACCATGCGCACCCAGATGGCGAGTGCTCGGATTCCACGCGCTTCGAGCGCCTCGAGCGTCAGGGCCATCTCGTCATCACGCTCGTCAGTCCCTGCATACGACCCATCAAACAGCTCCGTCAACATGCGGTCAGCTCGCACAAACGTCCCCGCGATATCGAGCTCGCAATCGTAGGCCTTATCCGTTTTGAGTCCCGCGAGGATCTCGCCACCCTTCGCCCGCTCGGTCAGCCCATGCTTTATCTCGACATGTGCGGACAGCATGTCGAGTGCGGCACAAGACACCTCACTTTCCAACGCCGTATGGCTTGCCGGAAGCCCCAGACCACTATCTCCATAACAAGCGGCCGTAAACGCGTGCGCCACCTTCCACGACACGGGATCGAGCTCGCAAATCGCTTGCTCGCCCGCACGCTCGATAATTGAGGCCATATACCGCGCGAGCTTTGTATTGGAGACGCTCACCGCCGCCAGATAGATGCCGAGCGCCTCGTCAGGCGTCGGCTCCGATGCCCGGCCATCTGCCTCGGTCTTTCCCAGCGCCGCGCGGCAGATATCCCCTCCATGCCCCGTCAGGGCCAGATCGACCCCATACTGCCCGGCAAGTTCCAACACCGCACTGCGGTCCAAAAACGCGTCGGCGAGGTCCATCGCGGTATCGCAGCGCCCCGCTTTAATCAATATACGCGCCGCCCGCACAACGAGTTCGGGACGAATTTCGGCGACCAGCTTGCGCAATCGCAGACGCGCGTTGTCCTCGGTACCCAAGCAGGTAAAGCTCCGGTCTGCCGGATCGACGCCAAAAATGGGATAATCGCGGACAAGATAGGACTGGTCAATCGCCGAAAGTCTAACGCCGCAAGCCTCGAGCTCCGAAATATTGCCCTCACCCATTAAGACCATCAAGCACGCCACACTAAACAGGGCGTTGTTCTCGAGCGACGCCAGATCAACAAGTGCCGCACCGTAGATATTGACGATCTCGTTTTCGAGCATCTGGGCAACGTCTCCCTGCCCGTATAGTCCCGACTGCATAGCCGAGACGAGCTCGGGCACGCCCTGCGTAAGCTGATAGAAGTCGAGCGATGTGCTAATCGAAAACGCCGATGCCCACGCCGAATACTCATAGGCATGCACCTTGAGCATCTGCGCGTTGACTTTAATCGAATCGCCTAGTCCATGAATCAGCTGGCGATTCGAAGGACGGCAGCTCATAAAGACCCCAACCCCCATAGCACGCAGGCTTCGGATTCGGTCGATCAGCTCCTCGGTCTCGCTCTGGCTGAGGTTAGGCACGTTATCGATTGCAATCAGGGAGTGCGGCTTGTCCTTAAGCTCTTCGGTAACGACCTCGAGCTGCATAAACACTTCGCGCCCAATGGCGCGGTCTGCCTCAATGATCCGCACGGGACCTCGCGTCGGATCGTTTTTAACCTCTTGGGCATACTGCAGCAGCACCGAGGTTTTCCCAAAGCCATCAGGCGCGTAGAGGACTACGATGCCGGCCTTTCGGCCCTTGGCGATAAGTTCGTTCATCAAGCGATCGCGCCGCACCGTATAACTACTGCCCAGCGGCATAAGCTCGAGGTCGTCCATATTGCCCAAATCGTTAACCATGCCCGCTCCTCAACTCGACCACATGGACACCGTAACGCTAGACCATATGTATCGCTAGATGAATAGAGCGGTACTACGGTTTAGGATGTTTGTTGGTACGCAAATGGCAAGTTTTTGTTCAGCGTGGTCCGATTGAAACTTATCCCCCAACCAATCAGTCTTTGCGCAGGTCAATGCGCTTGCCAGCTTGTCCCATCCTTTGGCAGTGTACCTCAAATGAGCGCTGTTCAATTGTGTTGCGCAACTCACCTAACGCCAGCTACCGTCTACGACCTTTTCATAGCATTTATGCATAGTATCTGTTATGGAATGAATCATGCTGCACCTGACGCACCGGTGACGCATAATTTCTTTCGCAAATTGACAACCGCATAGCGGAACACGGCCCGC
>UQTD01000070.1 GCA_900543845.1 uncultured Collinsella sp. | reverse complement strand
GTCGCGACGCGGCCCGAGCCCGCATCGAACGCCCACCAACAAGGGCGCCCACACCAACAGCGCCGCAAAAGAACAGGCGCCTGCTCGTCCCAAATCTCGCTATATCCCCGCCCTCGACGGTCTGCGCACGCTCGCCGTCGTCGCGGTGGTGCTCTATCACCTCAACCTCACGTGGGCTCAGGGCGGCCTGCTCGGCGTTACGATCTTCTTTGTGCTTTCGGGCTATCTGATCACGCGCTTGCTGCTCAACGAAGTCGCTAAGACCGGCCGCATCGACCTTAAGAGCTTCTGGATTCGCCGCATCCGTCGCCTGGTCCCCGCCGTGGTAACGGTAGTGTTCGTGACCTGCGCGCTGTGTACCATCTTTAACCACGTGATGCTCACCAAGATGCGCCCTGACATCCTGCCGTCGCTGCTGTTCTTCAACAACTGGTGGCAGATTGCCCAAAACGTCTCGTACTTCAATGCTCTGGGCGACCCCTCGCCGCTCACGCACTTTTGGTCGCTTGCCATCGAGGAACAGTTCTACCTGATTTGGCCGCCACTGCTGTTTGCCATGGTATCCATGCATGTAAGCAAGCCCCACACGCGCCGCGTGGTTCTGGGCCTTGCCGCGGTATCTGCCCTCGCCATGATGGTGCTTTACAACCCTGCCGCCGACCCCAGCCGCGTGTACTACGGCACCGACACCCGCGTGTTCTCGCTGCTGCTGGGTGCCTGGATGGCCTTTATCCCCGATCGCGACCTGGCGCCGGTGCGTCTCGCACATCGTTTGGGGCTCAATCGCCTGGCTGGCGCCGCCAAGCACGGCAAGAATGCCGAGGGCAAGCCTGGCGAGAAGGCCGACGAATCAGCCGAGACCGCCCCGGCACAGCCGAGCGCCCTCGTGCGCTTTTGGTCCTCGCCCGCATCCATCGATGTGTTGGGCGTCGTGGGTCTGGTTGGCCTTGCCGCCATGGTCGCGCTCACCAACGGCTACACCGCGTTCCAGTATCGCGGCGGCACGCTGTTATGCTCCATCCTCACGCTCATGGTCATCGCGGCCTGTGTGCAGCCCCAGGGAATGGTTGCCCGCGCGCTGTCCGCCGAGCCACTCGTGTGGGTTGGCAAGCGCTCGTACAGTATCTACCTGTGGCACTATCCGCTGCTGTTGCTCATGAACCCGGTCGCCAACATCAACGATACGCCCTGGTGGCAGTACATTTTGCAGGTGCTGCTGGTGGTCGCCGTAGCCGAGTGTTCCTATCGCTTTATCGAAACGCCATTTAGGAAGGGTGCCTTCGGCCGCACCGTCGCCGAATTCCGCGATGGCACCACCACGCCCGCCAACTGGGCACGCGCGCACGTCCCTGTCTGCGCAGCCTGCGCTGTCGTGTTGGTCGTTGCACTGGGCGGTCTGATCTTTGTGCCCGAGACGTCTGCGCTGAGCGGCGAGGGCGCCGAAGTTCTGAACAAGGAAGCCGAAAACACCGCGCCCACCGACCAGCAAGCGGCCGACGACACCGACAAGGACAACGACGGCTTCCCCGATGGCTCCTACGACCTGTTGATGATCGGCGACTCCGTGTCGCTGCGCGCCGTTGATTCCTTTGACGGCGTGTTCCCGCACAGCCATATCGATGCCGAAAAGGGCCGCCAGTTTGATGCGGGCCGCGCGACATTTGAGGGCTATATCCAGCAGAATCTTGCCGGCAAGATCGTGGTCTTTGCCCTGGGCACCAACGGTTTGGTAACGGACGCCCAGGTCGACGCGATTATGGCCGACGCCGGCGAGCAGCGTATCGTCGTGTTTGTAAACACGCGTAGCCCGCAGCCGTGGGTCGGGTCCACGAACCAGGCCATCGCCAACGCCGCCACGCGCTACAAGAATGTACGCGTTATCGACTGGTACGGGCACAGCGCCAACCGCAACGACCTGTTCGATGGCGACGGCACGCACCTGTCGACTACCGGCGTGACCGAGTACCTCAACCTGATCCACGATGCAGTCAAGAAAGACCTGCCCGTGCACCCCGAGGACCACGTCAACGATCCGCAGCCGGCAGCCGTCAAGTCCGCCGCCGACGCACTCGTCAATGCCCTCGCCTACAAGCCACACAAGCTGGGCACCGACAAGTAACGCGCAGCCAAATCTGCTTACACCCGCAGGGGGCGTCGGCCACGGCCGACGCCCCCTGCGGCAGTTAGGGACACTCCTTTTGCACCAGCACCCGGAAGCACTCCTGGCGCAGCCAATGAAGACCTCTACGGATGAATTCCAAGCCGCTCCGCCCCTCCAGACATCGTTTCCGTGCCTCGTGCCTGCCTCAAACAATCAAAACAAGCCCTTTTCGCCGCAACCTCAAAGGCCTGTGGGCAAAAAAGGGCAAATATGAGTACTGTTACCATTTTAGTAGCAGGCAAAACCACCCAAATTGACGTTCGGGCGACCCCTATAACCCCCTAAAGCAGCCAACCCGACTGGTTTAAGGCGTATTGAAGCCAATTTTAATGAACATGCTATAGGTTATGTTCATTATCTTTTTGGATGTAAATGCTATTCACTTAGCAACAGTACTCATATTTGGCATTTTTTGCCCACCGCCATATAACTAACGCCCTATAGCAGACAAAAAACAGGCCGCAGCCCATCGCTGCGGCCTGTTCGGAAGCAAAAGTGGGCGCTACGCGCCGTAGCCCATCGCTTGCAGCACAAACATGACGACCGTCAGCACCGTAATCACGCCGATAGTCGCCCAAGTGAGCACGTTCCATACGCGGCCGTTGCGGTTGGCGCCCATAATGTGGCGATCCGCCGCGATAACCACCTGAAATACCAGGACTACGGGCAGCAGCACGCCGTTGATGACCTGCGAGGTCATCATAATCTGGAACAAATCGACGCCAGGCATGAGCACCAACACGGCAGAAATGCCGATGATGGCCGTAATGATGCCGCGGTAAACCGGGGCCTCGTCCCAGCTGCGATCGGCACCGCGCTCCCAGCCAAATGCCTCGCAGATGGCACTCGACGTAACGCCGGGCAGCACGCAGGCAGCCAAAAAGCTCGCTGCGACCAGGCCCGAGGCGAACAACACCGTGGACCACTGGCCCGCGATGGGCTCCAGCGCGCGGGCGGCATCGGCGGCATCGCTAATCTGAATACCCGCCGGGAACAGCACCGTACCGGTCGTGATGATAATGAAGCCCGCAATGATATCAGCAGCGATCGAACCGCTCACGGTATCGATACGCTGCAGCACGATGTCGTCCTCGCCCGCATTCTTATCGACCACGTTGTTCTGAGCCAAGAAGATCATCCACGGTGCGATGGTGGTACCGATTGTTGCGACCACGAGCGACACGTAACTGGGATCGTTCTGAATATTGGGGACGACCAAGTCGACCGCGACCTCGCCCCAGTTGGGGCCGGCCATAAACGCGGCGACGATGTAGGTCACGAACACGCAGCTTACCAGCAGCAAAATCTTCTCGATGCGCTGGAAGCTGCCCGACATGGTAAGCATCCACACCAGCAGCGCCACGAGCGGCACCGAGATGCTCGCCGGAACGCCAAACAGAGCAAGGCCACTCGCGATACCCGCGAACTCCGAGATGGTCACCGCCGTGTTGGCGATCAACAGCGCCGCCATGGCCAGCACGCTCTTGCGCACGCCAAAGCGCTCACGGATGAGCGAGGCCAGGCCCTTACCCGTGACGCATCCGCAGCGCGCCGCGGTCTCCTGCGTCACGATAAGCAGCACGGTCATGACGGGAAGCATCCAGAGCATCTTATAGCCATAGCTGGCGCCCGCGCTGGAATACGTGGCGATGCCGCCGGCGTCATTGCCCGAAAGCGCCGCCAGAAGACCGGGGCCCATGGCGCCAAAGATGGCCGCGATGGTCAGCTTTTGCTTGGTGCTCGCCTTTTGCTTCGTGTTTTGCACGCGACCACCTACCCCATGACCGACATGGTGAGCAGCACCGCGGCGATGCAGTACGCCACACACGAAATCATGACGGCGATGACGTTCATGGCGGTGCCCGACGTGTTAAGGTCGTGCTCGTCGCGCCAGAACAGCACCATCAGATAAATCACAGCGCTCATGTTGCCAACCAGGCAAATGACGGCAGCGATATTAAAGCAGCCGGTAAAGAGCTGCTCCTCAAACATGGTGGCATCGGGGAACGCGGCGGTGCGCACCAGCTGCGCGCACAGGTAAGTAACAAGCGAAAGGATCAGGCCCATACCCGTGCTCTGGAAGAAGAATCCCAGGTACGGTTTGGGCTCGTCGTCGTGACCGTCGTACTCGAGGAAGTAGTTCTTGACGAACGACACCATGCGCGAGGCAGCCAGCAGCACGAGCGGCATGGCGCACATGGGGAACACCACCAGATGCGCGGAGCGCAGCGCCGTCCCCAGCACGGTCGCCATAATGCACGAGGCGATGCCCCACACGACGACCCAGTACTGACGATGCACGAACCAGCTGAGCACGTTCGTCGAGTCGTCCGACGCGCTATCGCCCGAGCCGACACCGGCGATCTGCAGGTCCTCCTGATGCTCCTCGGCGATAACGTCCATGGCGTCGTCGAAGGTCACGATACCCAGGATATGACGGTTCTCGTCGCAGACAGGGATGGCAACCAGGTCGTACTTGGTCATCTCGTCCGTCACGTCTTCCTGGTCCTCGTCGGGCGACACGTAGACCAGATCGCGATAGGCGAGCTGGCCCAGCGTGGCGTCGCGGTCGGCCACGATCAGCGTGCGCAGCGAAAGCACGCCCGTCAGCATGCCGCTCGGATCCTCGGTATAGACGTAATAGACGCTCTCGAAGTCCTCATCGAGTTTGCGAATCGCCTCGATGGCATCGCCGACCGTCGCCGTGGCGGGCAGCGAGACAAACTCCGAGGTCATGATGCGGCCGGCGGTGTTGTCCTCATAGCCCAGCAGGTTACGAATCGCCTTCTCCTCCTTGACGCCCATCAGGCGCAGGAGCTTCTCGGCCTTCTCGTAATCGAGCTCGTCAATCAGGTCGGCGGCGTCGTCCGGGTCCATCATGGCTAGCATCGACGATGCGTCCGTATCGGACAGGCCCTCGAGCATCTCGGTCATGAGCTCGTCGTCATCGAACTCCGAGATGGCCTCGGCGGCCTGGGCGGTGTCGAGCTGCGCGAACACCTGCGCACGCAGGCGCGGGTCGAGCTGCTCGATGATGTCGGCAATGTCGGCAGGATGCAGCTCGCCAAGCGTCTTGTGCGACACCGAGAGCTGGATGTTCTTAGTCGAACGGTCGAGCAGGTCCATGTAAGACCAGGCGATAATGTCCTCGCTGAGCGGCTTGCCCAGGTGTTTCATAAAGCCCTCGACGACATGCTCAAGTGTGGGGCTGATCGCGCGCAGCAGACCGCGGGCACCAACTTCGGCACCCAGCAGGCGCAGCTGATTTTCGCCCGACATGGAAAACTTGATGTCGTTTACGCGCACGACCTTCATGCCCTGCGTGTCGACGATCTGCTTATTGAGAACGTCACGCGCCAGCAACAGCTCGGTCGGCTGCAGGTACGAAAAACGGATTTCGGTGGCCGATGTCTTAAGGTGTACACCCGTCTCGTCGATACGGTCGACCCATTTGCGCCAGCTGATCATAAACGGCGTCTTGCCGGGGCCACGGAACGCGAGCGACGTCACGTGCGGAAAAACTTCGCCGGTTGCAATGCCAAAATCGTTAACCACGCCGAGCTTTTCGCCGTCGACGTCCAAGACCGGCAATTTGAGCATCTCACTCAGATAATTCAATGGTGCTCCCCATCATTATTCCTGCGGACCGCGCGACCATGCCGGCACGCAATCCGTGGACTTTTAGATATGTATACGCATGCGCGGGCGGCACGCCGCTCGGCGCTCACACCCCGTGCACGCGCAGAAAGCACCTGCATGGGGTCATCGACTGTATGGTCGAGGTTTGGATTTCACCTGTAACCTTTCTCTTGACCCTCATTAACCGCAGTAACTATAGCATCAGCATCGCGCTGCGGCACCGAATTTATGCGCTGCACATCGCAGGCATACCAAACGCTGACGTATCCGTGACATAGAGCCGGATGGGTGTGGTGGGACAAAGCGATTAAGACCGTCTTAAACGACCAGTCGTTTAAGAACGTCCCCGATGACTACTCTGTGGTGTCGTCGTCCTCGGGGAGTTGGGGGAACACGGCGTTTTTGGGCATGGAAACCTTGGTGAGCGAGGTGAGCTTTTTGCTCAATGCCGTGTCCGTCTTGACCAGGTCGCTGAGCGTCACGATCTTGTAGCCATCGGCGACTAGGCCATCGATAATCTGCGGCAGCGCCTCGAGCGTCTGCTCGGCGCACTCATCGCTATCGGTAAGCAGCACGATATTGCCCGGCGTCATCGAGTCGAGCACGGTCGATACTTGCTCGTCAGCGCCGTTGAGCAGCCAGTCGCCCGAATCGATATTCCACGAAACCACGGCGGATACCAGGTCCATCGAGTCGATCCAGTTTTGCTCGTCAAACGCGGCGTAGGGGGCACGCAGCAACATCGTCTCGACGCCGGTCGCCGACTTAATCGCCTCGGTGCCCTTCGTGATCTGCTTGCGTACCGTCTCGCGATCCTCGCCCTTGAGCGAATCATCGCTGTAGCTGTTGGAGCCGATCTCGCACCCGGCATCGGCAATCGCTTTGGCAGTAGCGGGCGAGGCTTCCGCGGCATCGCCCGAAAGGAAGAACGTCGCCGTGACGCCCTTTTCCTTGAGCACCTGCAAGATCTGCTTGGTCGCGCCGCTCGGACCCTCGTCAAATGTCAGGGCCACGTACTTTTCGTTGCCCTTGGGCGCCACGCTTGCGCACTCGACTACGCAGTCGGTGGCGGGCACGACTTCGCCGCGGTCCTGCGTCTTGCCCGACTGCTCGCCGACCCATACCTCGGAGCGGCCCTGAACGCCCCAGGTTTTGACATACTCAATGGCACCCGTGCCCTCGACCTTAAGCTTTGGCTCGATGGTCGTGGCCTGGACCTCGTGCTTTTCGTACACGTTGCGGCCGTCCTTGACCGTTACCTTCTCGCCACCCGTAAGCTCGCGACTGTCCCATTTGCCTTGCTTCACGCGCTTGCCGTCGACCTTCACCGACAGCTTTTCGCCGCCATGGCGCTTGAGCACGCTGTCGTCGACGGCCAGCAGATCGCCGGCGTCGTACGTTTCGGTCAGGCTTTGATCGTCGATAAGATTCTGCAACGTAGAGCCCACGCGCACCGCGGTCTTTTGCCCGTTGAGTTCCACGTCCACGCTGCGGTTGACGTAGCCCACGACGGCAGCGATAAACAGCACGAGCGCGCAACCCACGGCGATGAGCGCATAGGGCAGGCGGGACGGTCGGCGCGGCGAGCGCCCGTTGCCGATGCGCGCGCTGCGATCGCTAAACCCACGGCTATGGTTGAGGTACATCGCGCCGGGCTTACGGCGGCGTCGACGCTGACCGCTGGGCAGCTGCCCCAGGTCGCGGCGCGTCGTCGGACGCGCACCCGAGGGCCCGTTTAAGTTAGATCCGTTTTGGCGCATGTGCCCTCCCCCATAAACACAGCGAGCCGGAGCAACATGTCTCCGGCTCGCCTCCCATCATTTGGTACGTCGCTATTTGCTAGCTTTTGACGAGCCCCCGCTCGCCTTTTGATATTCGTCCTTAAAGGCCTTGAACATACCGCGCGTCTTGCCGAGCTGCTTGCCCAGTGCGCGGCTGCCCTTGTCCACGGCGACCGATCCCTTGTCATCGAGCACCTTGGCGCCCTTCTTGACCTTATCTCCCACCACGACGCTGGCCTCGGCAGCCTTGGCGGCCGCGCCGCCCGAATACCCGAGCGTCTTGACCTCGTCCGAGACAATCATCGCGCCGTTCTCGTAGCCGCGCAGCATCGTCGGCGGCACCTGCGTGTCGCCCACCAGCACGCTCGAAGCGGCACCGGCGGTCACGTAGAACGTCTGCACAATACCCGAGCGCGGCTTGAACTCAACGTCCGAGCAGTAGCCCACGGCATCGCCCGATTCCGTGCGCACGTCCATGCCAATCCAGATGATGCAATCGTCCAGGTTGATATCGAGGCGCTTGGCCGCGGCGGCATCGTAGGTGCCCTTGACGTCGTCGACCGCGACGGCACCCTCATAGACGCCGATGGCATCGAGCGCCACAAAGCGGTCGGGGCGCTCGATCATACCCGCGATATCGGACTGGCGGACCATAAAGCCCACCACGCGCGTGCCGCCCGGGGTAAAGACCGGAAAGTGAATCTTGCCGAGCTTTTTGGGGCTGCGCGGCGTGCCGTCCTTTTTGGTGCGCTTGTCTTCGGCAGGCTTACGATAAACCTTGACGCCGACAAAATCCCCTGCGCGCATTATGCCTCGGTCGAGGGCTCCGTGGCCTCGGCGCCGGCCTCGGTGACGTTCTCGACCACGACGTCGGCAGCGGGCGTCACGTTGCCGCCCGATATGGCGTCGTTGAGCTGCTCGCGAAGCTGGTCCATGCGCTCGCGGGCCAGGTCGACCTTGGCGCGCAGGTCATCGGTCTTGGCATCGACCATCGGACCAAAGTCGTTGACCGCGGCACGAGCCTCCTCGGCACTGTGCTCGTAGGTGTCACGCATGTTGTCCCAGGCGTCATTGGCGATATCGGCGGCCATGGCGCGGGTCTCGGCACCCGAGCGCGGGGCCAGAGCAACGCCGATGATAGCGCCGGCGGCAGCACCAAAGAGCGCACCGGAGACAAAGCTGAAAGTCTTTCCCATGATCATTCCTCTCCTGCGGGCACCTCGATGCCCACCGTTTGAATGCTGTCCATTATACCCGCAGCGCAACACTTGCCGTCGCGCTCATCTGCGTACGGTAAAAGCGCAGGTACATGATGGTGATAAGCGAGCGAACCTACTCCTGCGGCATGGCAGGCATGGCCACAGTGGCGGCCGGGTCCTCGCCGGCGCCATCGACGAGCGGCAGGTTGCCCTCGTGCGCCGAGCCAGACGGAGCCGTTGCCGCACCGCCAA